>DATIYG010000219.1:0-15218 GCA_035517755.1 Rhizomicrobium sp.
TCCAACGGGGAGGTTGCGTTGCTCAATGACACGTTCGGTGCAGGCAATGCCATGCAAAGACAGGTACTCCTTCGCTGACCCCAGAATTTCTCGAGCATCAAGCCCATTTTCGATGGATATGACTTCGACCGACCGAGCGCAGCAAAGAAAGGGTAGGGCTGCGGAAAGGGCATGGCCGGCGGGCAGGCTGTTGTCCCACGCGACGGAAACGCATTGTCCAATACGATCCGGGGCCTGCCGCGGTGACAGGAGCAGCGGCCGCCCGATCTTCAGAAGCAGATCGGCAAATGTATCGTGCAACTCGGCGTCCGATCCTTCCAGCGGCGGGAACACGAAGAGGTCGCAAACAGGCGCTTCGCGCACCAGGCAATCCGCCAGTGGGCCACGTTCCCACACGAAGGATGTCGTTCCGCCGGTTTCGCAGCGGGCACCGCCCACGATCCGAACCTTGGCGCGCTCCGCTTCGGTCGCGAGTGATTGCTTGGCGGATCTTCCGGCCAGGGCGGACATCTCTCGTGCGGTATCCATCAGTTGCTCGAAGCTTCCCGGTGAGGCCGCCATCCCGATTCCAGGAATGGATTTCTCCGGCGCCAGTTGAACGAAAATCGCGCGCACATGGGCACCGAACAACCTTGCCGTGGCAAAGGCTGTGGCCAGCGTGACTTCGTCGTTCGGCGTTCCGATCAGGACGGTCACGATTTTGGCGATCTGGTTTTCTGAACGCGATTTCATGGCAAGGACTAGAAAACAGCAAAGGCGCTGCCGTGACATTGAGAATCGTCAACTCAGGGAAACCCGCATTGACCTATGCTGAAATTGCTGCCCGACTCCCAACGTGAAAAGTCTGATCATGCGACGCGATATTGTTGTCTTTGGCTTTGGGATTGGGCTGGCAATCGGTTTCGCCGCGCTGGGATCGGGTGCCAGCCCACTCCAGCGCGGTGAAATCGCCAAGAACTCCGAAGCCCCCGGAGTATCCGGCATCAAGGATCTGTTGGAATCCGGCGGCACGAATGCCGGGCTCAACATGCCGGAATTGCGCCGCTTCTATGAGCGCCGAGACTTCGCGCCAGCCTGGAACACCAGCGGTGCCAATCTCGCTATCGCGGCGTTGGGATCCTCCGCAGAGGATGGTCTTGATCCGGCAGCCTACCGGCTGGATGCCATCCTCGCGCGTAAGAACGCGCCGACAGCAAGGAACTGGAGCGAACTCGATCTTTTCCTGACAAACAGCGTGCTCGCCTATATGCACGACCTGCATGTCGGGCGCGTGTCGCCTGACTCAGCCGGATTTGCCGTTGCCCTGCCGTCGACTGGTTACGACGCAGTTGCGGCGCTAACGGATGCGCTTGCAAGCGGGCGCCTGGCCGAGCTGTTTGGAAGCCTGGCGCCGCCGCATCCGGAATATGCGCGCCTCAAAGTGGCTCTGGCCCAATACCGAAAAATTGCCGAGGACGGTGGCTGGCCGCAAATCGCGAGTTTCACGAGCCTGGATCTCCAGAGCGCGGACACGCGCATTTCGCTTCTGCGCCGGCGCCTGGCCATCGAGGATTCCTTGATGAATCCGAATGATGCCTCCATCGAAAACGTCGAAGCGGCGGTGAAGCGGTTTCAGGCGCGAAGCGGGCTCGAAGCAGATGGCCGCGTGGGCAAGATCACCCTGGCCGCGCTGAACGTGCCGGCTTCGGCGCGCGTGGCCCAGATCATCGCCAACATGGAGCGCTGGCGCTGGTTGCCACGTCCTTTCGAAGACACGTATGTCGAGGTGAATGCCGCCGACGCGACGTTGAAGGTCGTGGATCACGGCAAGGTTGTGCTGACCTCGAAAGTGATCACCGGCAAGCCGGCATCGCCGACGCCGATCTTCAAGGCCGAGATCGAGGCGGTCACCGTCAATCCGTCGTGGAATATTCCGGACAAGATTGCCCGCGAAGAAATCTTGCCGAAGGAACATCGTCATCCCGGATATATGGCGAGGCAGCACATTGTGGCTGATCGCCCCGGCGGGCGGCTGCGGCAATTGCCGGGCGAAGGCAATTCCCTCGGCCGCCTGAAACTCGAGATGCCGAACCGGTTCGATTCGTATCTGCATGACACCCCGGCACAGTCCCTTTTTGCGCAGGCGGATCGTCATTTCAGCCATGGCTGCATGCGCGTGGAGCAGATCCAGCCGCTCGCATCCTTTGCTATGAGCGGCGATGCACAGGCCGGACTTGAGAGAATTCGCGACGCAATCGCAACAGAAGTCACCCAGCGCTTTTCGGTTGACAAACCCATCCCGGTTTATGTCCTCTACTGGACAGTGATCGCCGATCAGGACGGTACGGTCGAATTTCGGCCGGACGTCTACGGGCGGGATGAAAAACTGCTTGCCAGGTTGGGCGGGCAGCGCCCGATGGGCAGAGTGTCGATGCTGAGTGACTGCAGCGACGCGCGGCGGGGATAATCGCGATCCATGTTTGGTGTCGTCCGGTGTGCAGATAGCGCTCCGGCTAACATGGGCGTTTGACAATGAAAAAAGTTTGGCATCGGCGCCAGGTCCTTGGCGCGGCAGGGGCAGTTGCATGTGCTGGCATCGCCAGTCCGGCGATTGCCAATATCGGCAAGGCGAACGTGCGGACGCTCGCCCTGAACAATCTGCATACCGGCGAGCGCGCCAAGATCGATTATTGGGCCGACAGCACGTACCTGCCGGACGCCCTCAAGGAGATCGATCATCTCCTTCGCGATTACCACAACAACGAGGTCCACACCATCGAGCCCAAGCTGCTCGATCTTGTGAATCTCCTTCATCAGCGGGTTGGCAGCGCGGCCGAAGTGCAGGTGATTTCCGGCTATCGCTCGCCGGCCACCAATGCCGCGATGCATGAGCACAGCGCCGGCGTGGCTGCTCACAGCCTGCACATGAAGGGAATGGCAATGGATATCCGTCTCGGCGATGTCGCGCTGGACCGGCTGCATGCTGCGGCAATGGCGATGCGCGCCGGCGGTGTCGGCTATTATCCGGCGTCCGACTTCGTGCATGTGGATGTCGGCCGTGTCCGCTACTGGGGCGCCTAGTCTTCATCACCCTCGGCGATGGATTCCAGCGCTTCGCGATCGCGAATCTCGATACCCCTGCGGCCGCTGATCGAAATGACGCCCCTGTTTTTCATCTCGGTCAGCGACCGGCAGGTGGTTTCGATCGTGAGACCAAGGTAGTCCGCCATGTCCTGGCGGCCGACGGGAAGCTCAATGGTGCGTCCCTGCTGGCTCGCGCGGAAATGCAGCAGGAACTGCGCCACGCGCTGCGTCGCGCTCTGGTGCGAAAGCATCGCGACGTGATCCTGGGCGGATGAAAGACCGTTTGTCAGTATCGTGTTCATCTGCGAAGCGGCGCCATCCCGGGTGGCGAGCTGATGGACAATGCACGCACGCGGACACCGAAGCACGACGACTTCGCCGATCGCTTCGGCGGTGGCGCTGTACTCCGCGGCCGCTTCGATCCCGAACGTCTCGCCGGGAAGGAGAAGATCGAGAACCTGCCGGTGGCCGTCCATCAGGATCCGTGACAGGCGCACGGCACCTTCGACAACGCGATAGCAGTGATTTGCCGGGTCGCCTTTGCTGTAAATCGCCTTGCGCGCCTCGTATTTGAGCAATGGCCCGCTGCCGCCTGCATCGGCATTTCCCAGATTCTCTTGCGAGAACATCCGGCATCTTTTCGCGCAAGCGTCCGGAGCGCGAAAAGCGGGTGCCGCATTTGTGACGGTCCGCGTACGCGGGGTAACTTGAACCTGCTGCAGCATGATAGCCTCCACCCAAATCGTGGAGGCAATGAAGCGCCCGTCGACGGGGCAGGAAAATTGGTTCTTGTACCTATGGTGGAACTACGTACGCGCGTGCTGCAGCCCGTCGCAGTTAGAGAACGTTCAGACCACAAATTCAGGCGGGGGCGCTCATGGCGGAGCGGATGGCGGACAACAGAGTGCCGCTTTCCGGGGGCTTTTCGAGGATGGCCGAAGCGCCCGCTTTCGCCAGGCGCGCCGACATCGTCTCATCAAGCCGGCCAGACAGAATCACAGCGGGGACCCGGACGCCTTTGCGCCTTAGGGATTCCAGCAATTCTGCGCCATTCAGGCCCGGCATATGGATGTCCAGCAACAAACAGTCAGCGCCGGTACCGCCCGTTTCCTCAAGGAATTTGGCGGGGCTGGCGAAGTCCTTGACGACAAAATCCTTCGCCTCCAGCAGCATGCGCGCCGAAACGCGCACGGCATCGTCATCGTCGATCACGTAGATAGTTTTCTGGTCCAAGGCCAACTCATCCGTAGCCAGACAATATGAAGTGCCTGTCATGTGCGGCCTATTGGGACCGATACGTATGCGGGAAACCCTTACGGAGCCGACCCGAGCATCATCCGCATCAGCTCCGCCATGTTCCGGGCACCCAGTTTTTTCATCAGGCGGGCTCGATGGACCTCAACGGTACGCTGCGAAATCGAAAGGTCGTAGGCAATAACCTTGTTTAGCTTCCCTGCGACAACCATGTCCAGCACTTCCCGTTCGCGTGGCGTAAGCGAGTCCAACTGGGCAAGTGTGTCGGGCGAAACGTTTCCAGCATTCGCGTCCGTCCGCGGCCTGGACACGGCTCGCTTAACGGCTTCGAGCAGTAGCGTCGTGTCATAGGGTTTTTCCAGGAAATCGACGGCGCCCGCCTTCATGGCTCGCACAGCAAGCGGAATGTCGCCGTGTCCTGTCATGATGATCACCGGCAACCGCGACGCGCGCGCATTCATCTCGGCCTGAAGTTCCAGGCCGTCCATGTCCGGCATCCGAATGTCCACGATCGCGCAGCCTGGGCTGTCCAGTTCTCCGCTCGCAAGAAAAGCCTTCGCAGAATCGTACGAAAGCGTGCGATAGCCTGAAGCCTCCAGCAGGCCGCTGAGCGACTCCCGAATGGCGCGGTCGTCGTCCACCACGAAGACGGTCTGTTCGTCGGCCACCTAGGCTTCCCCGGCAACGGGCAATCGGAAGGAGAAAATCGTCCCGCCGCCCGGCCGCGGGTTCATCGTCAGCGTGCCTTCATGCGCTTCGATGATGGATCGGCAGACCATGAGTCCAATGCCCATTCCCGTGGATTTGGTGGTTACGAATGGCTGGAACAGGCGGGCAGCGATATCGTCTGGAACGCCAGGACCGGTATCGGCAACGACAACCTCGACGTCTGCGCCATCGAGGTCTGTCGTGATCGACAGCTCCTTGACGGGCGCATCGCGCAGCGCATCGATCGCATTTCGTATCAGGTTCACGAGCACTTGCTGAATCTGGACTCGGTCGATGAAAAGTTGCGGCAATCCTGTCTTCAAGTCCGTATGCAATCGGACGTCGACATCACTTGAAACCACGAGTCCCAGAGCGACCGCATCCTGGACAACGGCATTGATGTCCTCTGAAACGCGGCTCACCTTTCGCTTTTCGACGAATTCGCGCAACCTGCGAATGATCTGCCCGGTTCGCTGGACCTGCTCGCTGGCCTGCGCCAGCGCCTGATCGGCCTTGACCGCCTTGGGATCGTCCAAGCCCTCCAGGAAGATTCGCGCCGTACTGAGAAAGTTGCTGGCAGCGGTTAGCGGCTGATTGAGTTCGTGTGCCATGGCGGACGAAAGCTGCCCCATGGCCGAGAGACGTGAGACATGGGCCATTTCCGCCTGGAGCTCACGAAAGCGGGCCTCGGTGGCGTTTCGGTCCGACAGGTCATGCACGATCCCGACGAAGATTCGCTGGCCCGAAACTCGTCCTTCACCGACTGAGAGATACATGGGGAAAGTGGTGCCGTCCTTCCTGAGTCCCACGACTTCGCGGCCACTGCCGATGATGCGGCGCTCTCCTGTCGTCTTGTATCGCCCAATGTAGCCGTCGTGCTCCCGGCGATACGGTTCTGGCATGAGCATCTTCACGTTGCGCCCGATGACTTCCTCTGGCGGATACAGGAAAAGACGCTCGCAAGCGTGATTGTAGACCTGAACGGAGCCCAGGTCGTCGATCACCATGATTCCATCGACGGCTGTATCGATCAGCGTCTGGAACAATTCATCACGCTTTCTATCATTTGCGCCCAAATCCGCGGACATGCCCTACTTCCGCGTAAGCCGTCCATTCAATCTACCAGACCGGTTACCGATTTTCTACGCAGGCACCAGTTCGCCATCGGGCTTGGAGTGCTCTGTCACCTGTCTGGCTGACACGATCGAATAGGGGACTCCTTGTCGACGAGTTGGCTCGGGGCATCACCCAGGAAATGACGCGGCGGCAACCCATGTATATTCAGGGGAATTGCAGTCTCAAGCAAAACAAAGAGATGCACCGGCCAGTGACTGTGCTGACACGCCGTGACACTGGCCATCGAGAGCTCTTAATCAGCGAGTCGCAGGTTCGGATCCTGCATCGTTCACCAAAACGCGACCGGACCACGTCGATTGGGCCAAGGCCCAATTGATCCACTCTCGGTGGCCCTTCAGCCTTCCTGACTCGTGAAGATGGCATCCGGCTGAAACCGTTCCCCCTGGTCTTGCGGCCGGATGCCGACCACGACGAGCGGAGGGGAAAATGCGTCTCGTTTGGCTCGCTGCCTTGGCCGGATTCGACCGGCCTCACGCTGAACAGCGAGAGCACCTGCGACCGGATCCACCGTCAGTGGACCGTGCCGCTCAATCTGATGCTGAGTCACGTGTTCAAGTTCGGCGCGCAGCCGGTCAGCTTTCAGCTTGGCGGGCGCTACTACGCCGCCAATGCGGACGACAGTGCCAGATGGGGTGCGCGGCTCGCCGTCATTTTCCTGTTCCCGGAATGAAGTGAGGGGATCCCGCCATGGCAACGCCCTGGATCAAGCACACGCTTTGCCCTTTGGTGACCGCAACGGCGCTCGCCGCCGGAATTCTCCCCGCGGCGGCTGTCGAAGGCGCCATGAGTCCGTATCCGAAAGGATTCGTCGGCTTCATGTCCGGAATCGTGCCGCCGCAACCGGGCCTGTATGTCTCCAACATCTACTACTTCTACACCGGCACTGCCGGCGCCAGCGTGCGCAATGGCTTCCTGGAACTCGGTGTCGATGCGACGCTGAACGCTGATTTCCTTCTGGGCACTTATGTCACCGACTGGAAGATTTTCGGCGGCCAATACGCCTTCGGCGGAGCGATCGGATGGGCGTGGCTCGATCTGGATGCCAGCATCGAGACGCAACTCGGCGGTCTTTCGGCGTCGCTTCGCAACAATGGGTTTGGCGACTCGCTCATCACGCCCGTTCTCTTGGGATGGCATGACGGCAATTGGCACTGGAATGTGGGGCTCAACATCTACGCGCCGACCGGCGAATACAGCACGCAGCGTGGATCGCTGAACATCGGCAAGAACATCTGGGCCTTCATGCCACAATTCGGCGTGACCTATTTCGATCCAAAATCCGGACTGGATGTGTCCGGTACCTTCGTCTACGTGACGCAGATGAACAACAGTGCGACGGACTACCAGTCCGGCGACATTCTCCATCTCGATTGGGCGGTCGGCCAGCATCTCGGCAGTCAGCTCGAATGGGAAATCGGCATCGCCGGCAATGTGATGGCGCAGGTGACGGGCGACAGCGGCTCGGGCGCCAAGCTCGGCTCGTTCAAGGCTAAAAGCCTCGGCCTTGGCCCCGCCGTGAACTACAGCACGAAGATCGGCAGCAACGCTTTCACGCTGGGAGCCAAGTGGGAGCACGATTTCGACACGCGGAACACCTTCAAGGGCGATGTCGTCACGGTGTCGGCGAGCCTGTCCTTGTGAAGGCCGGCGCTAGAGGTGGAATGTCGCCGCCAGCGTCACGCCGTGGAGCGACAGGTTGTCCACCACGCCGCCGGGTTTGTAGTACAGGTAGCGGTACGCGACGCTGACGTCGCCCCATCGGAAGGCATATCCGCCGCCCACCGAGGCCTGGAGCGTGACATCGGAATCGCCGGTCCCGATATCGAAATACGCGGGGATGAACCATGGCGTGCCGGGGAAACCATATCGGCCGCGCATGCCGATGACAGCGTCCCACGCATCCTCATGCGCCGATGCATTTCCGGTTTGCGACAGTTGGAGAAGGGGTACTGAGAATCGCCAGTTCAGGTCCGTCCATATTCCGGCGTAACGGAAGCCGACGAACGCGTCGGCTTCGGTGATGTCGTCGTGATAGAGGGAATAGGCGATGCCGTTGGTCGACACGAGATCCTTGATGTCGACCGTCGTGCCGATGTTGATCGGGATCTCGACAATGCCGAGCGGCCCGGTCACCGTCCGCACGGCTGCCTTGTCCCCGGACAGCGACACATACATCGTATCGGTGAAGGCGCTCCACTCACCCTTGCGGACGGTGGCCGTGCCCATCAACCCGAAGCGAAATTTCTTCAGCACGTCCAGCGGGCCTTCGTCGATGTTCACACTGGCGGTGACATTGGGAAACCGCGGCGGGCTGAAATTCAGATCGCCGGACACGCCCGGAAGCCACACGTAAGGCGTCAGCGTGACGTGCCAATTGCCGTCATAGTCGTTGTCGTTGGCGGAGGCCGGGTTGAGGGCAATACCCGTCAGCGCCGCGAGAACCGTCGCGACCCGTGCAAGAGGCAATACGCTGAAGACAAGTGGATGCTTCATTGCAATTTCCCCTTCCGAGCGCCGCTCGATCGCGGCGCGCTTCACGTCCGCAAGGGTCCCACGGAAAGGCTTTCCCAGATATCTCCAGGCGCATTGGACCTTGGTCCAATTGAAGGTGCCCCCGCCGCGAACGCGGCTTGGACCACGGGTCAACTGGAATTTGGACGCGGCATCCCGCCAAGTCCGTTCATGCGCGATTACGACACACGACATGAGTGGCAATGGCGACAAATCCTTCTGGGTGTTGCTATTGCAGGGCTATTGGTTGGCGCGAGCCTCGCAGACGATTCCGCGCCGGCCGGCAGCCTTCGCTATTCGGGAACGGTCCAGATCAATCAGACACGCGTGGCGTTCATCGCCAGTGCTGCCGGCGGCGGCGGCACGCTGCATTTCCGCGGCCATAGCTATCCGTTTTCGATCGGCGGACTGGGTGTCGGCGGCATCGGCGTTCAGCGGTTGCAGGCCAACGGCACCGTCTACAATCTCGTGTCGGCGGAGCGGTTTCCGGGGATGTACAGGCAGTTCAGAACCGGCATCGCGCTCGGCAATGCGCAAGGGAGGCTGTGGCTGCGAAACGCCGACGGTGTCGTGCTGGAATTGAGCGGCACCGGCAAAGGCGTCGGGCTCTCCCTTGGCGCCGACGCAGTCAACATCAGTTACAAATAAGCAGTGACGCCGGTTGATTTGTGCACGATGTAACCATGGCTCCGTCGGGCCTTGGTCCAATCGATGGAGCCCAACACCCTTCTTAGAAGTGCCTTGGGCCAACGCGCGAGCCCAACAGAAGAAGAAGGAGTCCTGCTAATGCCCGCGACCAGCAAGAAGTCTGGCCAAGCTCACCCGAATATTCTTTTCATCATGTCCGACGACATCGGCTGGTTCAACATCAGCTGCAACAACAACGGCATGATGGGCTACCGCACGCCCAACATCGATCGCATCGCCAAGGAGGGCGCGAACTTCACGGACTTCTACGGCCAGCAGAGCTGCACCGCCGGCCGCGCGGCGTTCATCACGGGGCAATCGCCGATCCGCACCGGCCTCACCAAGGTTGGCCTGCCGGGAGCCAAGCTCGGATTGAGCGCCGAGGATCCGAGCGTCGCGAACTTCATGAAGGGGTTCGGCTATGCCACCGGCCAGTTCGGCAAGAATCATCTCGGCGACCGCAACGAGCACCTTCCGACCGTTCACGGCTTCGATGAGTTCTTCGGCAATCTCTATCATCTGAATGCCGAAGAAGAGCCCCAGAACCCGGACTATCCGAAGGACCCGAATTTCAAGAAAAAGTTTGGCCCGCGCGGCGTCCTGAAATGCAAGGCGACCGACAAGGACGACACCACGGTCGATCCGCAATTCGGCAAGGTCGGTAAACAGGTCATCGAGAATACCGGCGCGCTCAACACGAAACGCATGGAAACGGTCGACGAGGAATTTCTCGGCGCCGCGATCGACTTCATCGAGCGCAAGACCAAGGAAGGCACACCGTGGTTCTGCTATTTCAACACCACCCGCATGCATGTGTGGACGCATCTGAAGCCTGAGTCGAAAGGCAAGACCGGCCTCGGCACCTATCCGGACGGCATGGTTGAGCTTGACGGCTATGTCGGCCAGCTGCTCGACAAGCTCGACAAGCTCGGCATCGCGGACAACACCGTCGTGGTTTTCACGACCGACAACGGCGCGGAATGCCTCTCATGGCCGGATGGCGGTTCGACGCCATTCCGCGGCGAGAAGGACACCAACTACGAAGGCGGCTGGCGCGTCCCCTGCGTCATGCGCTGGCCCGGCGTGATCGAGCCCGGCCGCGTCATCAACGACATCGCGTCGCTGCAGGACTTCATCCCGACTTTCGCTGCAGCTTCTGGCGAACCCGATCTCGTGGAGAAAGTGAAGAAGGGCTACAAGATCGGCGACAAGACCTACAAGGTCCATCTCGACGGTTTCAACCTGATGCCGTTCCTCGCCGGCGACGAAAAGAAATCGCCGCGGCCAGGATTCCTCTACTGGAGCGACGAAGGCGAACTCTTCGCGATCCGGGTAGGCGACTGGAAAGCGACGTTCATCGAGCAGCGGGTGCCAGGCCTGGCCATCTGGCAGGATCCGTTCACGAAGCTGCGCATGCCCAAGCTCTACAATCTGCGCTCGGATCCATTCGAGCGTGGCGACGATTCCATCCTGTATGCGAAATGGGCGGCCGATCGCATGTTCATGATGGTCCCGGCGCAGGCGATCGTCTTCCAATGGATCGACAGCTTCAAGGAATTCCCGCCCCGCGCAAAATCCGCAAGCTGGAGCGTCGACCAGGTCGTCGAGAGCATGATGCCGAAGACCTGAATCGGGGGCGCGCCGTGCGCGGCCGATGAAAGCAGGAAGAATGCCCATCGCCGGCATTGTCGAGGGGGGCAGCGGCGTATTCGATCATGGCCCGCCCGACCGACTGCAGACCATGGTGGGGCTCATGCGTGCCGGCCGCGGCAATGTCGGTTTGCGCGCTGGGCTGGCCGTCGCCGCGGGCTGGCTGCCGCTTGCCGTACTCTCAGCGGTCCACGGTCTGGTGACCGACGATGGCGCCTTTGCGTCCTTCGCCGCGGACTACGGTGTTCATGCCCGGTCGTTGATTGCGGCGCCCTTGCTGATCCTGGCGGAGGCGGCGTGTGCTCCCCGGCTCAGCGCGATTGCCGCGCACTTCATGTCTTCCGGAATTGTGGTGCGATCGGATGAAGCGGAGTTCGACAAGATCGTGCGATCGACACTTGGTTTGCTCGATTCGTTCGCGGTCGAACTCATGCTCCTCGGTTCGGCCGTGGGCATCGTATTCCTGCTGTGGTTCCGTCTTCCCCTCAGCGACTTTCCCCGATGGCACGGCGTCAATGCGACGTCGGCGGCCGGCTGGTGGCAGAACTTCGTCAGCGCACCGATTCTGCTGATCCTGCTGCTTGGTTGGGCCTGGCGGATCGGACTCTGGGTGCGGTTCCTGCTGCTGGTCTCGCGGCTGCGGTTGCAACTGGTCGCAGCGCATCCGGATCATGCCGGCGGACTGAGGTTCCTCGGCATCTCCGTTCAGGCGTTTTCCGTCGTGGCGTTTGCCATGAGCGTGATTCTCGCCGGCGCGGCGGCGAACCGCGTGATGCACGACGGCGTGTCGATTCTGACATTCCGTTTTGCGGTCCTGGCTGCCATGCTCCTCGCTGTCGGGATCTTTATCGGCCCACTGTTCATCTTCACGGGACCGCTCATCGCCGCCTGGCGGCGCGGCGTCTTCGAATACGGCGCGCTTGCGCGTGGTGTAGGGCTGCACCTGGAGAAAAAGTGGCTGGCGCGGCCGCCAGGTTCGGATGCCCTTGGTGTCGGCGATTTCTCGGCAACGACAGATCTGTACTCGATCGCGGCCAATGTTTACGCGATGAACGTCGTGCCAGTGACGCTCATGAACATCGCCGTGCTGGTCGTTGCGATGCTGCTGCCGTTCATCCCGGTCGTTCTGATGTCCGTCCCGTTCAGCGTGATCGTCCACAAGCTGGCCGGCGTGTTTCTGTAGCTGGCGCTTGTTGCGCGTGCGATCAGCGGCCGAAGCGCGACAGCAGGTCGATCGCACGGGCCATCGACGCGTACGGCTTGCTGCACGCGGCGTGATATTCGCCGGTCAGGCCCTCCGCGCCGCTCGGATCATTCTGGAAATCTACGCGCGTTGCCTGCTGCCCTTGCAGGATCGGTTCCTTGCAGGCGCGGCATGACCGGAACGGCTCGCCGCCGCCCGGCGCATACAGCGACTCGTCGAGATACATGATCCAGCTCCCTTCGACCGAGGCAGAATAGCACGCCCGCCTATCCGCCAGGCGCGACCGATTTCCACAGCAAGTGCACAGGTATGTGATCGCCAGCTGGGCTTAGGTCGAATTCAGCGAGGGCCGGCTTGGCTCGTCGAAGCAGCGTGAACGACCTGCCATGCAGCTGGAAGTCAGACCTTGCCGCCTTGAAAGCACACGCACCAAGCCTTACCGCGCCTGGCACATTGGACCTTGGTTCCATCGCTCTACGCCGCGTGGCCACCTAGCCTGCGGAGTACCGGAGGAGCGTCCTCAGCGCTCGAACGTGGTGCGAAGCGACAGCCATGACGCTGATTGAAATCGTCAAATTTGCGATCCTGGCGAGCGTCTTCTTACTTGTGCTTGCGATCGGCCTGAATGCGACGCTGCGGGATTGCGGCACGTTGCTGCGTCGTCCGGGATTGTTGGCCCGCTCGATCCTTTCGATGAACGGCGTGATGCTGGTCTTTGCGGTGACCGTCGCGGCCCTGTTTCACATTCACCCGGCGATCAAGATTGCGCTCATCGCACTCGCAGTGTCGCCTGTGCCGCCCATCATTCCCAACCGGCAGGAAAAGGCCGGCGGCGCGCACGATTATGCGATCGGGCTGCTGGCGGCGAGCGCAACGGCATCCATCGTCATCGTTCCGCTGGCGATCGCCGCGATCGGCTGGATCTTCGGCCGCGATATGCAAGTCCCGGTGGGCAGGGTCGCCACCATCATGCTGATGACGGTCCTCATCCCGCTGGCGATCGGAGTCCTTGTCCACCGGCTGCTTCCGGCCTTGGCGAAGAAGATCGCTCATCCCGTTTCGATTCTCGCGACAATCCTTCTGGTCTTGGCAGTGCTGCCGGTCCTGTTCGTGGCCTCCAAAGCGGTCTGGGCGCTCATCGGAAGCGGCATGATCCTGTTTCTTGTGCTGTTCAGCGCGATCGGCCTCGCAGCCGGCCATAATCTTGGTGGTCCGGATCCGAGCGATCGCACGGTTCTCGCCATTGCGACTGCGGTCCGGCATCCGGCAGTCGCTCTTGCGATCGCGTCGATCAACTTCCCGGACCAGAAGGCGGTCCCGGCTGTTGTCGTCTGTCATCTGATCGTCGGCACGATCCTCGTCTTGCTCTATGCCAAGTGGCGGACTGCGTCGCCAGCGCCGACGGCGCACCTGCTGCACGGATAGCGGCTCGGGAGGCCACGATGTCATCTGTCGCCGAAAGCCATGTAGGCAGGTCATCGCCTGCGGCGAGGTCTTCAGTCAGACCGGCGGATCGTGGCATGGTGTGGATCGAGGGCGGCAGTTTCATCATGGGCTCCGACCATCATTATGTGGAGGAGGCGCCCGCCCATCCGGTGACGGTCGACGGATTTTTCATCGACCTTCATCCGGTGACCAATGAGGAATTTTCCCGCTTCGTGCACGAAACCCGCCACGTAACGCTCGCCGAGCGCGCGCCGGATCCGGCGGATTATCCCGATGCGTTGCCGGGAATGCTGGCACCAGCCTCGGTGGTGTTCCGCAAGCCCAAGGCCGCGGTCGATATGCGCAATCACTTCAATTGGTGGGCCTACGTTCCTGGCGCCAATTGGCGCCATCCCGAGGGTCCGCGGTCGACACTCAAGGGCAAGGCAAAGCATCCCGTCGTGCATGTGGCGTATGAGGATGCCTTGGCCTACGCGCAATGGGCCGGCAAGGACCTGCCGACCGAGGCGGAGTGGGAATACGCTGCGCGCGGCGGTCTCGAAAGTGCGGAATTCGCCTGGGGCGACGAGTTCATGCCGCAGGGCCACGCGATGGCGAACACCTGGCAGGGTGAGTTTCCCCATCTCAGTTCGCGCACCGACGGTTACGAGACGACGTCGCCGGTCGGCGCGTTTCCCGCGAACGGCTACGGCCTCTATGACATGATCGGCAATGTCTGGGAGTGGACCAGCGACTGGTACGGTGCGCACCGCGAGGCCGAAGGCTCGTGCTGCCAGGGTGTGCACAATCCGCACGGCGGAGATCGCGACGGAAGCCACGATCCGCTGACGCGAAACGTGAAGATCCCGCGCAAGGTGATGAAGGGGGGCTCATTCCTGTGCGCACCGAACTATTGCCGGCGCTATCGCCCTGCCGCGCGCATGGCGCAGCCGATCGACACGGCCACCTGCCATCTCGGGTTCCGCTGCGTCGCGCGAGCGCCACGCGACACCTGATCCGCGGCGGGCCCATGGAAGAAATCCTGAGGGAATTGTCCGCCGATACGGCGCTTGCGGTCGAAGCGGTGGCCGTCCTTCTAATCGTCTACGGTGCAATCGAAACCGTGATCCGCACGGTAGGCCACCTGATTCGGCGCACGACGCCATCGGGATGGCGCACGGAATTGTTCGTTCAGTTCGGCGTGTGGCTGTTGCTCGGACTTCAATTCGCGCTCGCCGCAGACATCGTCCGCAGCGTCATTGCGCCGACCTGGAACGACATCGGCCAGCTTGCGGCCATCGCGGCGATCCGGACCTTCCTCAACTATTTCCTCGAGCGGGATATCGAAAACGCTTCGCATGACGCACCGACGACACAGAACCCGTAATGGCTCTCAAGCCTTGGCCGCTTTCGGCGCTCTGACAAAGCCGATGCGGCAGTAGAATCCTTCCGGACGGTATTCGATCGCCACCGTGCCATTTCGCTCGCGCGCCGCAACGGTACGGATCAGTCGCATCCCGAAGCCTTCCTTCGCTGGTGGCGCAACCTCGGGTCCGCCGCGCTCGCTCCACTCGAACAC
>DATIYG010000220.1:0-7130 GCA_035517755.1 Rhizomicrobium sp.
AATCCAGAAACAGGCCGCGATCAAGGAGGCGGACAAGGCCGACAAGGAGGCGAGAGCGGCAGCCGCTGCCGAAGCCGAGAAAAAAGCACTGATCGACAGGCTCAGCCAGCCGTCCGGACTTTCAGAAGAGGAGAAAGTCAAGCTGGCGTCCAGCGTCATTCAGCGAGCGGTCCGCAACGGCCTGACCGAAGTGCAAGTCTATCGATTTCCCAACATGCTGTGCACCGACAAGGGTCGCGCCATCAACCAGATGGAGCCGGGCTGGGAGAAGACGCTGACAGGAATTCCAAAGGAAATCCTCCAGCTCTGGACCGACTACCTGAAGCCCCGGGGCTACCGCATACGCTATCAGATCATCGATTTTCCAGGCGGCGTCCCCGGCGACATCGGCATCACCATCAGCTGGGCATGATCGCGATCCAACCGGAGGTCACACCACATGGCGCGGGGCGAAGAGGCGTCTTCTGACTCACGGATGAAGCGGAAGGACTATGAAAAGGAACTCAAGAAGCTTCAGGTTCAGCTTTGCCACCTCCAGGAATGGGTGAAAGGGAAGAAAGCCAGGGTGATCATCCTGTTCGAAGGACGGGACGCCGCCGGCAAGGGCGGCACCATCAAGGCGATCGCCGAGAGGGTCAGCCCGCGTGTGTTCCGCGTGGTCGCGCTTCCGGCACCCTCCGATCGCGAAAAGACCCAGATGTTCCTGCAGCGCTACATGCAGCACTTCCCGGCCGGAGGCGAGATCGTGATCTTCGACCGGAGCTGGTACAACCGCGCCGGCGTCGAACATGTGATGGGTTTCGTCGGGGACGCGGAGTATGAGCGCTTTCTGGAGCTGTGCCCGGAAATCGAAAAATACGTCGTCGACGGCGGCATCATCCTGATCAAGCTGTGGCTCGAGGTCGGGATGGAGGAACAGGAACGGCGCTTCAAGGCACGGATCGACGACCCGCTCCGGCAATGGAAGCTGAGCCCGATGGATACCGAATCCTACCGGCTCTGGTACGACTATTCGCGCGCCCGCGACATGATGTTGAAGGCGACCAGTTCGAAGCACGCGCCGTGGACTCTCGTCAGGTCAGACGACAAGCGGCGCGGACGGCTCAACTGCATCGCGCACATCCTGGAAACCATCCCATACAAACGCATATCGCGTGCGCGCGTGCGCTTGCCGAAGCGGTCGACCAAAGGACGCTACGACGATCAGGCGACGCTGCGCGGCATGAATTTCGTCAAAGAGCAATACTGAGCCGGCAGCGCCGCTTGCGCTCACTTGAGCCTAATCGTCACGCCGCCCACCGCGGCTGACACCTCGGCGCCGACCTTGGCGCCGGCGAGCTGCAGAATAACGCCCTTCTCGTTCTGCAATTGCACGCCGCCGGCACCGGCCGCCACTGCACCGCCCGCGCCGATCGCGGCGTAGGTTCCCTGGATGTCGGAAGCGCTGCGCAGGTTCAGCGCTTGACCGCTTAACTGCGTGGTCGACGCGCCGATGGTGAAGCCCACGCTCATGCCCGACACGGTGAAGGGATATTGGTGGCCGCGGAAGGTCAGAACACCCTGGCCGCCGCCAACGCCCACAATGAACCCGCCTTTCGTGAAGACGACACGAACCGACCCGGTTTCGGCCTGAGCTGCGCTCGACAGGACGCCCGTCATCAGCAATCCAGCCAAGGCAAGTCGAGCGAACAGACGTTGATGCTGTTTCATGGTCTTCCCTTTGAAGTTACTCTTTGAGCGCCGGCCAAATTCATCGTCCCGGGCCAATCAAGCAAGGCGCACACCTGTCCGCTTGATCTAGATCAAGGCTTCAGCGCCCGGTCGCGAAAGCCTCTCATGACGAAATGCTTCGTGGCGCGTGACAATGATGGCGCGTTTTCTCCTGGCGCTTGCGGCAATTGCCGGCCTTGCGGAGATGCTCACTCCCGCCATCTCCCACGCTGCGGACGAGACAAATCAGCGCCCCCTCCGGGAGGAGATCTGGGCGCTTCCGGTCACCCTGCCGACGCTGGCCTATGTGGTTCGCCCTGTCGGGGCCGGCCCATTTCCGCTGGTTGTCATGAACCACGGCGTCTCGCTCAACCCGCAGGAGCGCGCCTTCTTCCCGTTCGTCGAGTTCAGGGACGCCGCCATGTGGTTTGCGCGGCGCGGCAACATGGTGGTGGCCCCGACCGGTTCCGGGTATGGGGCCGCCGCGCTCGATGCGCCGGAGCGCGGGCTCTACAGCCTTTTCTTTTCCAAGATTGGCAGCTGCGACAATCCGAACTTTCACGACGCGGGGCTCGCAGTCGCGCTGATCGACGCATGGATCATCGACTACATGACGGAGCAGAAGCTTGTCATTCCCGACAGCGCCGTCGTCGTAGGTCAGTCCGCCGGTGGCTGGGCGGCAATCGCGCTCTCGAGCCAAAACCTGCCGTCGGTGAAGGCAATCATCGCCTTTGCGGCCGGGCGCGGCGGACGGGTCGACGGCAAACCGAACAACAATTGCGCGCCGGACAAACTGGTCGAGGCGACCGCGGACTTCGGCCACACCGCACGCACGCCGATGCTGTGGATCTACATCGAGAACGACACGTTCTTCGGGCCTGAATTGTCGCGACGGATGCATGACGCCTACACGCGTGCCGGCGGCAAAGCCGAATACCATCTGTTGCCGCCCTTCGGAAGCGATGGCCACTTCCTGATCGATTCCGCCGAAAGCATTCCATCGTGGGCTCCGCTGGTGAGCCAGTTCCTCGATCGGCATCCTTAGCCGTCAACGCGCAAGGAGACGGACATGAAACATGTGTCGATCGCATTTTTTCTCTCGCTGGCGCCCTGGAGTGCGACTCTCGCAGAGCAGGCCAGTCCGTCCAGTCAGTCTCCCGCCGTTCAAAAGCCGCCTGAGACGGAATTCGCGCCGCGCGGTGAACGCGTGGCGCGTGACATCAAATATGGCGATTGGCGGAAAGTCTGCTTTCAGACACCGGGAACAAGGATGGTCTGCCGCACCACCATCAGTGGCACCTGGCAGACTGGCCAATCGGCGGTTCGGGCTGACCTGATCGAACGCGACGGTGAAAGCGCGGGCCGGCTGCAGCTCTTCCTGCCGGTCGGGCTATATCTGCCGGCCGGGGCGAAGCTCAGCGTCGATCAGGGCACGCAACATCGCATCCCTTATGTCTGGTGCCTGACCAACACCTGCATCGCGGCTCAGGTGGCCGATCCCAAGCTTGTGCAGGACATGGAGACCGGCAAGACATTGCGAATCGAGCTCGTCGATCCCAACGTCCTGACGATCAGCACGGAACTTCCGCTCGACCGTTTCGCGGCCGTTCACAACGGCGCGCCGTTGCAGACCTTCGAACACGAAATCGACGAATAAGACGCAAGCCGCGCGCGGCGCACCGCGAACGATGCTACGCCAGGCCCGCGGCCGCCCGTTCGATCGGCTCAATCAGCGATCTGGCCGGGAACGGCTTCGTCAGATAGGCAATACATCCCGACTTCATCGCGGCGGTCCGGATGATGTCGCTGTCGTTGGCGGTGATGTAGATTACCGGAACCGAGACTCCCGCCTCGCTCAAGCGGTGCCTGACTTCGATGCCGGACTCGCCGTCCAGCTGGATATCGAGAACGACGCAGATCGCGCCGCCGAAATCGTCGTGAGCCCGAAATGCCTTCGCGGATTGAAAGAGCAGGCTCTCGTAGCCGTATTCTCTGAGCAGCCGCTTGAGGCCTCTGAGAATGCCAGGATCGTCGTCGACCACAAAGACGCGCTTTCGATTCGACAAGATCAGACCCTTGATTCGCTCCTCACCGATCGAGCAACAGGGCAAGTTGGCCACGCAGACATCACCTGCGTCGCTTGCAGTATGTTCCACGCAATTGCAGTTGCTATTGTCCCTGAGGACAATGCTCCCCCAAAAGCTGGTGATATCATCAGCTTGATCTGCTCTGGGGGCTCTCGCCGCGCACAAGGCCGAGCCGTTCGGCAATGGAGACCAGCTCTGCAAGCGATTGGACGCCCATCTTCTCCATCACCTTGTGCCGGTGAGCCTTGATGGTGCGCTCGGTCGCGCCAAGCTGCCCCGCAATCTGCTTGTTGATCTTGCCATGGACGACCAGGTCGAACACCTGATGCTCGCGCGGGGTCAAGGTATCAAGCTGAGCGCGAAACGCGTTCAGCCTGTGGCGGGCGGCTCGCGTCGTTTCGTGTTGTGCCATCGCCTGCTTGATCGAGCAGAGCAATTGCTCCGAGGTGACCGGCTTGGTCAGGAAGTCGTGGGCGCCGGCCTTGATGGTCCTCACCGTGGTAGGGAGATCCGCATAGCCGGTGAGGAAGATGATCGGCAGCGTTGAACCAAGTTCGGCCATCCGGTCCTGCAGCTCGGGCCCGCTCAAACCGGGGATTCTGACGTCGAGCAGAATGCAGCCGGGCTTGCTCTCGTCGGGTCGCCGATCCAGAAGCTGCTGGGCCGACGGATAGGTTGTCACCTCATACCCGGCCTGCCTGAGACGACGCTCGAGCGCCGCGCGGAACGACGCGTCGTCATCAACGATATGGATGGTCGCCGGCACGTCTGGCATTTCCCACTTGGCTTCCCGATCGAACGGCCTGCGCGTCTCCGATCAGGGTCTAACCCCAACCCTGACTTGTAGTTTTGCGGCACCGTAACATCCGATCGTGATGAGGTGAACACGCTAGTGTGCACTGCGACCGCAGACCGCAGTCCGAAAATGCCGCACGGGCGAATACACTCCCCACTTCGGGCATTGTCCTTTGGGGCAATAGCCCACCGCAGCGACGGTGTCGTAGGTTTCTTCGGTGGGGCGGCGGCTCCCCGACGGAACACGAAAAAGACTGCTCAAACTGGGAGATGCCCATGTTTGTCAACGTCAAAAGCAACCCGGCGGTACGGCCGAAATTCCTTGGCGAACATGATAGCCTGGCACGCACCCAATTCATCCTAAGCGAGTTCAAATACAGCCGAGGCGCCGAGATTTTCGGAGAGGCTGAGCCGGCGGATTATGTATACCAGGTGGTCGAAGGAGCGGTCCGGAGCTACAAACTGCTCTCGGACGGACGTCGCCAGATCGGTGCATTCCACCTTGTCGGCGACATCTTCGGCCTGGAAAATGGGGCCGTCCATCGCTTCACCGCCGAAGCGATCGTCGATACCACCGTTCGTCTTGCCAAGCGCGTCAGTCTCGAGCACGTCGCGGAAGTGGATGCACTGGTCGCCCGTGATCTCCTGAGCATGACGACAACCAACCTGCAGCATGCCGAAAATCACATGTTGCTGCTGGGTCGCAAGACGTCGCTGGAGCGGGTCGCGGCGTTTCTGCTCGAAATGGACCATCGCCTGACCGCCGCCGGCGTCATGGCGCTGCCGATGAGCCGCCGCGATATCGCCGACTATCTCGGGCTGACGCTCGAAACGGTGTCGCGCGCGCTCTCATGCCTTCACGAGAAGGGCCTGCTCGACTTTGTCGGCCAGACCCAGCGGCAGATTGTCCTGTGCAACCGGTCCGAACTGGCGAAGATGGACCTGTAGGACTAGGCGAGCGGCAGCCTGATGTAAAAGGCAGCTCCGCTTCCGGCGTTGTTCTCGGCCCGAATTTGTCCGTTGTGGGCCTCGACAATCGTGCGCGCGATCGCCAATCCCATTCCGATGCCATGCGATTTGGTCGTGAAGAACGGCTCAAAGATGTCCTTTGTCAGGGCTGCCGGAATCCCCGGACCCGTATCCGATACAGAGATTTCGGCGAAATCATCGACACGCGCGCTACTGATAACAAGTTTCCGCTCGACGCTCGGCAGACCAGCCATCGCGTCCATCGCGTTCATGATCAGGTTCAACAGGACCTGCTGAAGCTGTATCCGATCGCCCTTGACCGGCAACGGCGTCGAGCCGACGAACTTGCGCAAGTCAATCTGCCGCGCGACAACCACGGCGGACACGAAATCAGTCGTCTCCCGAACGATGTCGTTGATATCGACATTCTTGAGTTCAAAGGGCGCCTTTTTCAGCAGGCTCCGCAGCCGACGAATGACCTGGCTGGCACGCGCGTCATCGTGCCGGATGTCGCTGACGATGGTTCTTACTTCATCCATGTCCGGCGCGGGAGATTTGAGCATCAATTCCAGCGTCTCGGCGTTGGCAAGAATGGCGCCAAGCGGCTGATTGAGCTCGTGCGCGATCGAGGCGGTCAATTCGCCCGCCATCGAAAAACGATTGACATGCGCAAGCTCCGCCGCGCGCTCTCGCAACTGCACTTCTGCGACTTGGCGACGGCGCTGCTCGTAGAGCAGACGCGAGATCAACAAAGCCTGTATCAGAATGACCGCGCAGATGGACAGGATCTGCCAGCGATAGGTGTCCCATGTCGAGGGTTCGCGGAAGTCGACCTCGGATCCCCGCGGCAGGCGGCTCTCGCTGATGCCCCAGCGCCGGAGCTGCCGCCAATCGTACCTTGCCGGACCATATTCCAACGGAGGCACTTTTATATTCGCCGGCTTTTCGCCCCCAAGGACGCGGATAACGACTTCCGAAGTCTTGCGCGCACCTTCGGAAACGGACGTCATCGGACCACCGACGATCCCGCCGCCAAAATATGCATCGTCATGGGAAAAAACCGGAGCATTGGCGACCGAGTTAAGGGTCTTCAGCGCTCGCTCGCCTTCATGGACTGCCCCCGACGCATCGACCTGCGGCTGTATCCAGAAGATCGCGCTGTTCGGCGGCAGCGAGGCCACCCCTTTCAGAATGTCTTCAAAAGAGAGACCGTTGAGAAATACAATTGTCACGCGGCTCTTCATAGGCTCAAGCTCGCGCTGCATCTCCTGAACCCAGAATCGCTCGTTTGGAGAATTGCCAACCACGACAGCGATTTCCTTTGTCCTCGGCAACAATCTCAGGATGTTTTCGAACAGAAGCGGGATATCGAGCCGGGACGCAACGACGGTATCGTTCTCGGTCAAGGCGGCCTGTTGCACGCGCCGTGGATCGATCGCGGTCAACACCATGGGCGCGTTCTGAAACAATCCAGCCCTGTGTCGCTGGACAAAGCCCGCCGCCGGGGCACCGAAAGCGACAATGGCGTCGGGCGCATGGTCGGAAAAAAGCGTTTCGAGGTACTGGGCG
>DATIYG010000221.1:0-5710 GCA_035517755.1 Rhizomicrobium sp.
CGCTGGAACGCGTCCCGCATCTTGTCGAACGTGCCGTAGAAATCGAGATGATCGGGATCGGCATTTGTGAGCACGGCAATGGTCGCCGGAAGGCGCAGGAATGTGCCGTCGCTCTCATCCGCTTCCACCACGACCCAGTCACCGGCACCGAGCCGGGCGTTCGTTCCGTACGCATTGATGATGCCGCCGTTCACCACTGTGGGATCGAGCCCGCCCGCATCGAGGAGAGCGGCGATCATCGTGGTCGTCGTTGTCTTGCCGTTGGTACCGGCGATCGCCACGCACCATTTGAGCCGCATGATCTCGGCCAGCATTTCGGCGCGGCGTACCAGCGGAAGCCCGCGCCTGCGCGCAGCATCGAACTCGACATTGTCGGATTTCACAGCGGAGGAATAGACGACGGCGTAGGCATCCTGGATGTTGTCGGCGGAATGCCCGACGGTAACGGGAATGCCTTGCGCACGCAGCCGCTTGACGTTGGCGCTCTCGTTGGCGTCCGAGCCGCGCACCTTGTAGCCGAGATTGTGCATGATCTCGGCGATCCCGCTCATGCCGATGCCGCCGATGCCGATGAAGTGGATCGGTCCGATGTCAAGGGGAACGCGGGTTGAGAGCGGTGCGCTCATGCCAGCCCTCCCGTCCGCTCGATGAGATCGGCGAGCTGTTGCGCTGCGTTCGGCTTGCCGAGCGACGCCGCGGTTTCAGCGCGCCGTGCCAGGTCCGCCGGATCGGAAAGGATCTGCTCCAGCAGTAGCGCGAGAGAATCCGCCGTCAGATCGCGCTGCTGAATCAGCCATCCTGCGCCAGCATTCGCCAGCACACCGGCATTGGCCGTTTGATGATCGTCGATGGCGAAAGGATAGGGCACGAGAATCGCAGGCCGCCCGATCACGGCAAGCTCGCTCACGGTCGACGCGCCACTGCGGCTGATCACGAGATGCGCATTGGCGATGCGCCGCGGCAAATCGTTGAAGAAGGCCGCGACATCGGCGCTAATGTGCGCATCCGCATAGGTTTTGCGCAATCCATCCAGATCTTCCGGCCGGCCCTGCTGCGTCACGCGCAGACGCCAGCGCAGGACTTGGGGCAGCTTGGCAATGGCGGCAGGAACGAGTTCGCTCAATGCGCGCGCGCCCTGGCTTCCGCCGAACACCAGAAGATGGATCGGGCTGTCGGACTCAAGCGCCTCGTAGGTCGCGTGCGCGAGCGTGGCGGCTTCAGGACGTACCGGATTGCCGGTGTAGGTTATGCGGTCAGGGTCCTTCGGCGCGAACTTCGCGAATGGGAACGATGCCGCGATGGCGCGAACCTTGTCCGCGACCAGCCGGTTAACACGGCCAAGCACGGCATTTTGTTCGTGGATCACGGTCGGCAATCCGGCAAGCCAGGCAGCCAGCATCACCGGCAGGCTGGGATAGCCGCCAAAGCCGACCACCGCCGATGGCTTGAGGCGCTTCAGCTTGGCGAAACCGATAGCAATGCCGCTGGCAATCTGGAACGGCGCGAGCGCCTTGCCGACCAGGCCCGTATTCGACGGCGAAGCCGATGGCACGGTCTCGATGATTGCTCCGGGAAAGACCGTGTCGTAGTTGCGGCCGCGCGCATCGGTCATCAGGACGATCTTCCGGCCGCGCCGCTTGAGCTCCGCCGCCACGGCCTGCGCCGGAAACAGATGCCCGCCGGTGCCGCCGGCAGAAAGCACGATGGTGCTCATGCCTGAGCCCCGCGAAGCACTGGCCGTGTGCGTGGCAGCGGCGCGGTTTGCGGGCGTTGTCGCGTGATACTGAGGGCGAATCCCATCGTCAGCGCGACGGCGAACAGCGACGAACCGCCGTAGGAGATGAACGGCAGCGTCATGCCCTTCGCCGGCAACAGGTGCACCGCGACGCCCATGTTGATGAACGCCTGCAGCGCCACGAGCATCGCAAGACCCGCGCCGGCAAGTTGCACGAAGCGGTCGCGCGCCGTGCTCGCACGCAGGAGCAGCCGCACGCTCAGCAGGCCGAACAGCACGGCAATCAACGAGCATAGCATCAGGCCGAATTCCTCGCCCGCCACGGCAAAGATGAAATCGGAATGGGCATACGGAATGTGGTACTTGATCGAGCCCGCGCCCGGCCCCACGCCGGCCAATCCGCCATGTTCGAACGCCTTGAGCGAAAGTCCTGTCTGGGCGCCGCCCTTTTTGACCGGAGCGAGGAACTGTTCGACGCGATGGTGCACATGCGGCACGAGGACATAGGCGAGGCCGCCAAGCGCTGCACCTGCGCTCGTGATCATGCCGATCCACACCAGCGACACGCCGTCGAAGAACAGCATCGCGCCCCACAGCGCGAGCAGAAGGCCTGTCTGGCCGATATCTGGCTCGGCCACAAGCAACAGGAACGGGATGGCGACCAGGATGAAGGATAGAAGTTCCTTCGCGATCGGTCCATTTTGTTTCTGTGAAAGGATCGCAGCGCACACGATCGCAAAGCCGGGCTTCAACAGCTCGGACGGTTGCAGCGTGATGAAGCCGAGGTCGATCCAGCGCCGTGCGCCGAGCACTTCCGGTCCAGCGAACAACACCAGCACGCATCCGAGAAGCGCCAGGCCGAAGATGATTGTGCCGCCAATCGTGATCGCGCGCAGCGACAGCAGGGAGGCACCAAGCGTGATGGCAATCGCCACCAGCGCGAAGGCGATCTGTTTCGCGGCGTAGTGGAAGTTTCCGGTCTGCGTGGACGAATGCGCCGTTGCCGCGGGGCTCGCGGCGAATGCCAGCACCAGCCCGATGGCGATGAGCGCCATCATCGCGAGCAGCGCCACGCGGTCGATTTCCCACCACCAATCGGCGAGGAAGCGCTGGTCGGAGCGGGAGATCATGAGGCCTCCCGCGCCGGCGCAACGGCCGACTCGCTCACCAGCGCCCGGAATGAATCCCCGCGCTGCTCGTAATCCTTGAACTGGTCGAACGAGGCACAGGCCGGCGATAGCAGCACGACGGGTGCGGCGACGTTCGAAGCTCGCGCATCGCGCCACGCTGCCGCGACTGCCCCATCGAGCGTTCCGCTGATCTCATGCGGCACCGAGCCCAGCGTTTCGGCGAAGACGTTCGCCGCTTCGCCGATCAGATAGGCCTTGCGGATGCGCGGGAAGTGTTGCGCAAGCGATGCAATGCCGCCTTCCTTGGCGCGCCCGCCAGCGATCCAGAAGATGTCGTTGAAGCAGACGATCGCGCGCTCGGCGGCGTCCGCGTTGGTCGCCTTGGAGTCGTTGATGAAGCGGACCTTGCCGATGCGGCCAACGTCTTCAATCCGGTGCGGCAGGCCGGGAAACGTTACGATCGCCTCCGCAATCTTGCGTGCATCCTTCACCAGCGGCAGCGTCGCGGCATAGGCGAGTGCGGCGTTCTGCCAGTTGTGTGCACCAGGCAAATGCGCGGCCGTCGACAAATCCATCACCTTGGCGGAATGCGCGGATTGCGAGTCGTAGAGCACCCCATTCAGCACGAAGACTCCGCGGCCAAGCACCTTGCCGATCGAGACCGCAACGGCCTCCGGCGCACCGTTCGCTGCGAAGCGCGAATGAATGGCCGCGCTCATCGGATCGTCGACACCGACGCAGACGCGGCCGGACTTCGCGGTCTGCGCCAACAGCCGCGCCTTCACGCTGGCGTAATTCTCCATCGTGCCGTGGCGGTCGAGATGATCCGGCGTGATGTTCGTCAGAACCGCCACATCCGGCACGAGACGCGGCGACAGCTCGATCTGATAGGACGACACCTCCAGCACATAGACCGTGCGGCCTGACGGCGGCGACAGGTCAAGTACCGGCTTGCCGATGTTGCCGCCGATCTCCGCGGCAAACCCGCTTGCCGACAGGATGTGGCCGATCAGCGCCGTGGTGGTCGACTTGCCGTTCGTGCCGGTGATGGCGATGACCGGCGCGCGGTTGCGGGCTTCGCGGTTCGGTGTGATCTCGCGCGCGAACAATTCCATATCGCCGATGACTTCGGCACCGGCGTTTCGCGCAGCCATCACCACCTCATGTGGCTTTGGATGCGTCAGCGGTATACCGGGACTGAGCACAACCGCCACCAGCTTCTCCCATGGCCACGACGCGAAGGGCGCCAGCGTTGCGCTGCCTGCCGCGATCGCTCTGCGCGAAGACTCATTGTCGTCCCATGCAAAAACCCGCGCGCCACCGGCGACGAGGGCGCGCACGGCCGAGGCGCCTGTGCGCGCCAGCCCGAACACGCCGACATCCCGGTTTGCGAAGCTGCGCGGAACGATCATGCGCTCACCTCAGCTTCAGGGTGGAAAGGCCGATCAGCGCCAACACCACGGCGATGATCCAGAACCGGATCACGATGGTCGGTTCACGCCAGCCCAACTGCTCGAAATGGTGATGGATGGGGGCCATCTTGAACACACGCTTGCCCGTCAGCTTGAACGACAGGACCTGCACGATGACGGACACGGCTTCCATGACGAACAGGCCGCCAACAATGGCCAGCACGATCTCGTGCTTGGTGGCGATGGCAACCGCGCCGAGTGCGCCGCCGAGCGACAGCGATCCGGTATCACCCATGAAGACCATGGCGGGCGGCGCGTTGTACCAGAGGAAACCTAAGCCAGAGCCGAGGAGCGCGGCGAGAAATACGGTGAGCTCGCCCGTGCCGGCCACATAGTGAAGCTGCAGATAGTCGGCGAATTTGATGTTGCCGACGAGATAGGCGATCAATGCGAAGGCGAGCGCGGCGATCATCACCGGCACGATCGCGAGGCCGTCAAGGCCGTCCGTGAGGTTCACGGCATTGGAGGCGCCGACCAGCACCAGCGCGCCGAACAACAGGAAGCCCCAGCCAAGCGGAACCAACGCCGTCTTGAGGAACGGCACCGCGACCTTTCCCGACAAACTCGGATCTTCCACCTGCATGATCACGAAGCAGGCGATAAAGGCGACCGCGAACTGCACAATCAGCTTCATCCGGCCGCTCACGCCGTCCGGCGAGCGCTTGACCACCTTCAGGTAATCGTCGGCGAAGCCCAGGAGGCCGAAACTCAGCGTCACGAACAGGACGACCCACACATATATATCTGTGAGGTCGGCCCACAGCAGCGTCGAGACCACCGCCGAGATCAAGATCAGCAGCCCGCCCATCGTGGGCGTGCCCTGCTTCTCCACGATATGGCGCTGCGGACCATCGCTGCGGATAGGCTGGCCCTTGCCCTGTTTGGCGCGCAGCCAATTGATCGTGGAAGGTCCGATGATGAAGGCGATGATCAACGCCGTCATGATTGCGCCACCCGCGCGGAACGTGATGTAGCGGAAGATGTTGAGGAACGCCGTGTGGCCTGTGAGGTGGACGAGGAAATATGGAATCACGTGCCGTCCCCTAAGCCTGCGTGCGCGCCTTGAGCGCGTCGATGATCACGGACATTTTGCTCCCAAGCGAGCCCTTCACGAGAACCACGTCGCCTTCATGCAATGCCGCCATCAGCTGTGGCGCGAGTTCGGCCGAGGTCGAGGAATGGGCGCCGCGGCGCGAGGCGGGCAGCGCATCGTACAGGGCCCGCATGTTCGCACCGTTGGCGAATACCAGATCGACGCGCGTGGATTCGATGTCCTTCGCCAGACCGGCATGGTGCGAGGCTGCGTCCGGCCCCATCTCCAGCATGTCGCCGAGAACGGCGATGCGGCGGGCGCCCTTCACGGGTTGCGCGCT
>DATIYG010000222.1:0-5901 GCA_035517755.1 Rhizomicrobium sp.
CCGCAATTATGCGGAGCCTACGATTATGCGGAGTGCGCGGCCGCTCAATCCGAGACCCGCTTCGTTATCAACAGTTTAGTTCCTGGTGCCCTCTTCCTCACTCCGCATAATCTGAAGCCTCCCTTCCTGCCTTGATGGCAACGAGAGGGAGACAAGGAATGGCCAAGTCGAGTGAGAATCACTGCCGCGGGCAGCGCTGCATGGACGCCGGCGATCTCGCCCCGCTGGTGACGGAGTTCGCACGACACCTGACGGTGTTGGGGCATACAAGCTTGACGGTGAGCGGCTATGACGCCGCAGCCCGCCATCTCGCGCAATGGCTGACGCTGGCCAAGATTGCAATCGCCGACATCGATGATGGCGTCACCGATCGGTTCGCGCGGCATCGCTGTCGATGCCCCGGCATCCGTCGCGAGAAGGGCGTGTCCGAGAAGTACGTGAGGCGGGTGCGCCGGTTCGTCGAGTTTCTGGGCGAGCGCGGGATCGTCCGGCGCAAGCCGAAGCTCGCATTTCCGACGCTCGACCGGCGGGTGGTCGAGTTCCAGGACTGGCTGCGACAGCATCGTGGCGTCACAGAGCTGACAATAGATCGGCACGGTCGCATGGTCATGCGGCTGCTCCCGGCGCTTGGCATCAGGTCGCGAAGTTGGAATGCCCAGCTCATTCGCGAAGTGATCATTGCAGAGACGAAACGGGTCTCGCTCGCCTATGTGAAGACGATGACGACGGCGCTGAGAGGATATTTGCGGTTCCTCAGCGCGCGGGGTTTGTGCCGAGCGGGACTCGATCAGGCTGTGCCAATCATTCCGCAGTGGCGACTGTCGTCGCTGCCGCAATACATCCGCTCGTCAGATGTCGAGATGTTGATTGCAACGTGCGATCAGACCACGGCGACTGGCGTGCGTGATCGGGCGATCCTGCTGCTGTTGGCGCGACTGGGTTTGCGGGCCGGCGACATTCTTTCTCTTCGCCTCACCGATATTGATTGGCAACAAGCGACGCTGTCGGTTCGTGGCAAGGGGCGCCGGGAAACGAGATTACCATTGCCGCAAGACGCCGGTGATGCCTTGCTCGCTTATCTGGATCAAGCCCGGCCGCACGTCGTCGGTGGTCGAATCTTCTTCATGTCGAATGCACCAATCCGGCCACTGACAAGGTCGAGCGCAGTCTCTGACGTTGTGCGTTGTGCAATACGAAAGGCCGGCATCACCGCTCCGTCGAATGGGGCCAACCTGCTTCGACACTCGGCCGCGACGGCCATGCTGCGGGGCGGCGCGACGCTCGACACGGTTGGTGCCGTGCTCCGCCACCGTTCGCCTGACATGACCGCGCACTATGCCAAAGTCGACGTGACGATGCTGCTGCAGATCGCGCAGCCCTGGCCCGGAGATGCGTGATGCTGAGTCAATATCTGGCCGAATATGTGGACCAGCAGCGATCGCTGGGGTTCAAGTTCCGTGTCCAGCAAATCCTGCTGAGGGGCTACGTCGGCTTCGCCGAGGAGCGCGGCGACCGGCACATCAGAAGTGCCCGGGTCCTGGCATGGGCCGCACGAGCGCCGTCACCGGAGCAGCGCCGCAATCGGTTGCTTACCGTGCGGCGGTTCGCGCTGGCGATGCACGCCGAGAATCCGCGCCATCAGGTTCCGGCGGCGGATGCACTTGGCCACGCTGTCGTCAAGCGGCGACCGCCGTATATCTATGGTGCGGACGAGATCGCACGATTGCTTCGCGCTGCGGCGGCACTCCGGCCGGTAGGCTCGATCAGACCGACCATGTATGTAACGCTCTTCGGCCTGCTCACCGCTACCGGCATGCGGATCGCGGAAGCATTGGCGCTGCAGATCGACGATGTGACTGCCGATGGGCTGGTCGTCCGACAGACCAAGTTCCAGAAGAGCCGACTGTTGCCGCTTCACGCAACAGCTCGGCTGGCGCTCGACAGATATCTGGTCGCCCGGCGGTCGCTGACCACCACAGATCGCGCTCTCTTCGTATCGGTTGCCGGACGGTCGCTGCCCTACAACACCGTACGACGCATCTTCCTGCAACTCCTCGATAGTACCAATCTTAGGGGCGCGTACGCGGGGCGAGATCCACGCATCCACGATCTGCGCCACACCTTCGCGGTCCGCTCGCTGGAGCAGTGCCGCCACGATCGTGCTGCGGTCGCCCGCCATATCGTGGCGCTCAGCACCTACCTCGGCCACGCCCACGTGACCGACACCTATTGGTACTTGCAGGCGACGCCGACCCTAATGGGCCAGATCGCCGAGGCCGGCGAGGCATTGCTCATTGGAGGCACCGCATGACCGCACTCGCCCCCTACCTGAGCAGCTTCCTGCGCGAGCACCTGCCCAAAGAACGCAGGGCGAGCCAGCATACCTGCGAGGCGTATGCCCAGAGCTTCCAGCTGTTGCTCCAATTTGCCGCCGGCCGGCTCAAGCTCAAGCCATCGAAGATCGAGATCGAACGGCTCGACGCGCCGCTGATCTTGGCATTCCTGGAGCATCTAGAGAAGCAGCGCGGCAACTCGGCGCGAACTCGCAATACCCGGCTCGCTGCGATCAACTCGTTCTTCCGTTATCTGGAATACAGGGTGCCATCCTGCCTCGACCAATCACGTCGGATCCATGCGATCCCGATGAAGAAGACCGATCAGGCGCTCGTCGGCTATCTCACCCGTGACGAGCTGCAGGCTCTGTTAGACGCGCCAGACGCGAGCACCGTGTCCGGCATCCGTGATCGAGCCATGCTGCATCTGGCCTTCGCCGCAGGCATGCGCGTGTCGGAGCTGGTCGGCCTCCGGCTCGATCAGATCGACCGCCAGACCATGTCCAGCGTGCACATCATGGGCAAGGGCCGTCGTGAACGTGTCTTGCCGCTCTGGAAGGAGACGGCTGCAGCTGTGAAGGCTTGGCTCAAAGTGCGCCCAGTCAGCGACGCTCCTGAGCTGTTCTGCAACGCCCGTGCCCAGGCGATGACCCGCTCGGGCTTTGAATACATCCTGAGCAAGCATGTCGCCACCGCCGCTCGCAAGGCGCCGTCGATCGCCGGCAAAGGCGTCAGTCCGCACGTACTGCGCCATACCTGCGCCATGCATACGCTTCAGGCGACTCGGGACGTCCGGAAAGTCTCGCTATGGCTCGGACACGCCAGCCTGCAAAGCACCGAGGTCTACCTTCGCGCCGATCCGACAGAGAAGCTCGAAGCGCTCGCCGCCATGTCGGCGCCGATGCTGACGCCTGGCCGATTCCGGGCGCCCGACAAGCTCCTGGCCATGCTGAGTGCGGCCGGACGCAAGCTGAATTATGCGGAGTGAGATATGCGAGAAGACCGCGGCGGGCACCAACTCCCGCCGCGCACTCCGCATAATCGTAGGCTCCGCATAATTGCGCTTATGTGGTGCACCACATAACCGCAAAGCTGCCGACGGCCTTGCTACGCTGGTGCGCGAGCAACTCCGCCATGATCCGTTCTCGGGAACGATTTTTGTCTTCCGTTCGAAGCGAGCGGACCGGTTGAAGATTTTGGTATGGGACGGGTCCGGACTCGTGCTGCTGTGGAAACGTCTCGAGCATAACGCGTTTCGCTGGCCGCCGATCAGCGATGGTGTGATGCGGCTCTCCGCCTCGCAGCTCGCCGCGCTGATGGACGGCCTGGACTGGTCGCGTCTGCATGTCCATGACGTTGCGCAGCCGACGGCGACATCGTGAGCCGCTGCGACCGATTGAATCAGGCCGCTCTTGGCATGCTACAACGTCCCGCGAATCAGATTGAGTGGTTGATGTGGACGACATCACAGATCAGCTTCCGACCGATATCGACGCGCTGCAGGCGCTGGTAGCGGCGACGCGTGCGGAGCGCGACGTCGCGATTGCTGAGCGCGACCACGCGCTGTCGCAGATGGATCGGCTGCGCCACCTCTTGCGCCAGCTGCAACGCGCGCAGTTCGGCCGCCGCTCGGAGAAGCTCGATCCAGAGCAACTGCTGCTGGCGATGGAGGACATCGAGCAGGTCCTTGCCGGAGACGAGGCGGCTGAGGACAAGAAGGACCCTGCGGGTGCACGCAAGCGCGCTGACAAGCGCCGCGCCGATCGTGGCGCACTTCCGGCCCATCTGCCGCACATCGACGTGACGATTGCGCCCGAAGATACCAACTGCCCCTGCTGCCGCACGCCGATGCATGTGATCGGCGAGGAGACGTCGAAGCGGCTCGACGTCGTCCCGGCGCAGTTCCGCGTGATCGTCACGCATCGGCCCAAATATGCCTGCCGGGCCTGCACGGATGGCGTGGTTCAGGCGCCGGCACCGGAGCGGCTGATCAAGGGCGGCTGCCGACCGAGGCGATGGTCGCCTATGTGCTGGTGGCCAAATTTGCCTGGCATCTGCCGCTCTATCGGCAGGCCCAGATGCTGCTGGCGCAGGGCATCGACGTCAAGCGCGCGGTGCTGGCGTTCTGGGTGGGTTATGCTGCCGCGGAGCTGCATCCGCTCTGGCTGCGGCTGCGCGAGATCATCCTGACTGCAGGCAAGATCGCGGTCGACGAGACCACGGCACCGGTGCTGGATCCCGGCCGTGGCCGCACCAAGAAGGGCTTCTTCTGGGCGATCGCGCGCGACGACCGGCCGTGGGGCGGGACCGACCCGCCGGCGGTGGCCTACACCTACGCACCGGGTCGCGGCGCCGTCCACGCGCTCAAGCTGCTCGATGGCTATCGCGGCATCGTGCAATGCGACGGCTATGCCGCCTACAAGACCATTGCCAACGCCGCCCCTGACGAGGCGATCACGCTGGCGTTCTGCTGGTCTCATCTGCGGCGCCGTTTCTTCGATATCGCGGAAAGCGGCTCTGCGCCGATCGCCAGCGAGGCGCTTGCGCGCATCGCCGCCCTCTATGCCATCGAGAAGACGATCAGAGGCCGCAGCGCCGACGAGCGCCGCGCCGTCCGCCAGACGCGCAGCAAGCCTCTCGTATTGGCGCTCAAGGATTGGTTCGAACTGCAGCTCACCCGCGTCTCGGGCAAGGCGACGATCGCCGGGCATATCCGTTACGCCCTGAACCACTGGGACGGGCTCACGCGGTTCCTCGATGATGGCCGCATCGAGCTCGACACCAATATCGTCGAGCGAAGCATCCGCCCTCTTGTTCTGAATCGCAAAAATGCATTGTTCGCGGGGCATGATCAGGGCGCGGAGAACTGGGCCTGCGTCGCTTCCCTCGTTGAGACTTGCAAGCTCTGTGGCGTCGAGCCGCAGGCCTATCTGACCGACGTCCTCACCAAGCTGGTCAATCTCTGGCCGGCCTCGCGTCTGGACGAACTCATGCCTTGGGCGTGGGGTACCGAGCACGCGACACGCCTCGCCGCTTGACGAACTCCGATCCTGGATCGCAGCCGTTCCGGCAGGTCGCCTCGCCATCGGCTCAGTGCCGTCCGGCGGCTTCAGCAAGCCAAGGCGGGCAGCCTTGCGCCAGGCCGCGAGATGCTGCGGCGAGATCTCGTGCCGACGCGCGACCTCCGAAACCACGGCGCCCGGCGCGTAGGATTTCGCCACGATCTGCGCCTTGACATCGTCGCTCCAACGACGGCGCAGGGCCCGAACCTGTAACGCGTCAACAACATCCGAAATCATGTTGCGATCCGCTCTCTTCATGACGGAACGCATATTGCAGGCCAGCCCGCCTACAACAAGGTGGGGGAAAATAACCGCTTACGTTCAATCGGTTGCGACCGGTGTCGGCCGAACACCTCTTTGAGCGCCCGCACCAGCGCCGTCCGCTTTTTGAGCTTGGGCGAAGCGCTAGACGGCTTTGGCAAGACACTGCCGGCTTTTCAAGTATCGAGGTGAACTCATCTACCCAGACTTGGAGCGAGAGCATGCCGCGTATCGGGAAGTGGTCC
>DATIYG010000223.1:0-5165 GCA_035517755.1 Rhizomicrobium sp.
GCAAGGTCTGTCGGAAGGCTTGAGCTTCGCGCTGGCCGCGGGCCTCGATGCGGAAGCGGTCATTTCCGTCATCTCGAAGGGTGCCGCGCAATCCTGGCAGATGGAGAATCGGTACAAGACGATGCTGGCGGGGCATTTCGAGCACGGCTTCGCGGTCGAATGGATGCGCAAAGACCTTGGCATCCTGCTCGAGGAGGCGCGGCGCAATGGAGCGTCACTGCCCGTGGCCGCGCTTGTCGATCAGTTCTATGCCGATGTGGAGAACCTGGGCGGCAAGCGCTGGGATACGTCAAGCCTGTTCGCGCGGCTCGAGGCAACGCGGAAGGCAAAGCCATGAGCGGCGAACTCATCACGCTGGAGACGATCCGCTCGGCGGCAGACCGCATTGCGCCTTATATTTTCTACACGCCGATCGTCCGGACGACACCGACTGGCCATAGTCTCAAGGCCGAAAATCTGCAGCCGGTCGGTGCGTTCAAGATCCGTGGCGCGTTCAATGCGATCCTCTCGCTCAGCGAAGACCAGCGCGAACGCGGGGTGGTCGCGCATTCCAGCGGCAATCACGCGCAGGCCGTGGCCTACGCCGCGCACCGGCTCGGCGTGAAGGCCGTGATCGTGATGCCGGAGAATGCGCCCAAGGTGAAGCTGGAGTCGACACGGCGCTGGGGTGCGGAAATCCATCTCGTGGATTTCATGGGCAATGCGCGGTTCGAATTGTGCGAGCAGCTGGCGCGCGAGCGCGGCTTCACCATCGTGCCCCCATTCGATTCGCTGACTATCATCGCCGGCACCGGAACGATCGGCCTGGAAGTTTTGGCCCAGGCACCCGACACGAGACAAGTGTTCGTACAGGTCTCGGGTGGTGGACTGATTTCGGGTGTCGCGGCCGCAATCAAACAGACCAACCGTTCGATTCGTGTCGTCGGTGTCGAGCCGGCATTCGCCAACGACGCGCAGCAGAGCTTCCGCGCCGGCCACATTGTGCGCGTTCCGCCGCAGGAGACAGTGCGTACCATCGCCGACGGTTTGCGGGTTTCGCAGGTGGGCAACATCCCTTGGCCGCACATCCAGGCGTTCGTCGACGACATCGTCACCGTGACGGAAGATCAGATCAAGGACGGAATGCGCCGGATTGCAAGCGAGGCCAGGCTCATTGCCGAGCCAAGCGGCGCTGTGGCGCTTGCCGGCGCCATCACCTCCGGATCAGACGCGAAGACGACCGTCGCCATCGTCTCCGGCGGCAATGTCGATCCGGCGATGTATGCGTCCATCCTTACAGGCTGAATCCATGCGCGCGATGCGACTCGAACGGATCGGCGAACCGCTTCGTGTGCATGACAGTGCGGCACGCGCGTTGGTGCAACGCGAAGTGCGGATCAAGATTGACGCGTGCGCCGTCTGCCGAACCGATCTGCATGTCGTCGATGGCGAGTTGCCCGATCCGAAACTGCCCGTCGTGCCCGGCCACGAGATCATCGGCCGTATCGCAGAGCTTGGCACCGATGTCCCACAATTCAACATTGGCGACCGCGTCGGCGTGCCATGGCTCGGCTGGACATGCGGGGTTTGCGACTTCTGCCGGCGTGGCGAGGAGAACCTCTGCCCGCTCGCGAGGTTCACCGGCTACACGATCGACGGCGGCTACGCGACCGAAACAATAGCCGATGGCCGTTTCGTCTTTCCCATCCCACCGGATTATTCCGACGAAGCGGCCGCGCCCCTGATGTGCGCGGGCCTGATCGGCTGGCGCTGCCTGAAGATGGCTGGCGACGGCCAGCGGCTCGGCCTCTACGGTTTTGGCGCGGCCGCGCATCTGATCGTGCAGGCGGCGAATTTCCAGAAGCGTGAGGTCTATGCCTTCGTAACGCCGGGGGACGACAAGGCAAAGCGGTTCGCGCTCGATATGGGCGCGGTGTGGGCCAGTGACTCGACCGAAGCTCCACCTGGGCCACTCGACGCCGCGATCATCTTCGCACCGGTCGGTCCTCTGGTGCCTTTGGCGCTCAAAGCCGTGAGGCCCGGCGGCACTGTCGTATGCGGCGGGATCCACATGAGCGACATTCCGTCGTTTCCATATTCCATCTTGTGGGAAGAGCGGATCTTGCGCTCCGTTGCCAATCTCACGCGCAAGGATGCGCAGGAGTTCCTGGCGTTCGCGACAGTGAACGTGCTGCGCACATCAACGACGACATATCCGTTGAACGATGCCAATCGCGCGCTGGCTGACTTGCGCGAAGGACGGCTCTCTGGCGCCGCGGTGCTGAAGCCTTAGCTGTCGCCGATCGCGATCGCCTCGAGTGCGTCGAAATCGCGGATGATGGCGTGGTGGCGGTCCGGTGTGGTTATCACGCGCAGCGTCTTCAATTCGGTCAGCACGCGGCAAACCGTTTCGATGGTGAGGCCAAGATAATCGGCGATGTCCTGCCGGCTCATCGGAAACTCGACACGATCGCGGACGCCCCGTCTCTTGGCGAGCTGCAGCACGAAGGATGCCACGCGTTCCATTGCCGTTTGACGTCCCAGCATCACGAGATGATCCTGTGCCGCCGAAAGTTCGCGCCGCAGCGAGGCCATGAGTTCGCGACGGACCTCCGGCATATCATCGCTCAACTGCTCGACTTGCCAGCGCGGATAGCAGATTACAGAAACTTCAGTGAGCGCTTCGGCCGTGAGCGAGTGCGCGTCTTTGCCTTCCAGCGCGAACATGTCACCGGGCGACAGGAACTGCGCGATCTGGCGGCGGCCATCTATCATCACTCGCGACAGGCGAACGAAACCCTTGAGCAGCCGGTAGGCGTATCGAGCGGTGTCGCACTCGCTGAAGATTGTTTCATTGCGCGCGAATTGCACGATCGTGCCAATCCGCTCGAGCGCCGATGGTTCGCCACCCGGCTCGAAGGCGGCGACGATCGATTGACGAGGGTCGAAGGAACGCGGGGCCTGATCGGAGGCTGCCATGTCCAGCATCTGAGGTCCCGAGTGGAGGCCGCGAGTACTGCAGAAGAATGGCTGTTCGGCGAAGCTGGCGAAATCAGGGGTCGTACGTAAGGATATTCGCGTAGTCAGGCGCTCGCCGCGCAGGCCCGTTCGATCCATTCGAGCAGGAGGTTTTCCGGCACCGGTTTCGCCAGTGTGGCAAGGATGCCGGCGCGCTCGATACGGCCCTCGAGCCTGGGATCGCCATTTGCAGTCACGAGCAGGGCCGGAACCCGCACGCCGCGCGACCGTAGCATCTCGAGTAGCTCCAGTCCGCTCATGCCGGGCATGTGGAGATCGAGCACGAGGCATGTGCACTCAATGCCTTCAGGATCATCCAGCAGATTCTGCGCCGAGGCGTAGTCGCGCGCTCGGAAACCAAGTGATTCCAGCAGCAGCCGCATGGAATCCCGGACCGGCTCGTCGTCGTCGACAATCGAAACGATTTTGTGCTGCGCGTGCATGATTGGTGACATCCCCGACGGCTGACTGTAGCCGGCCCTGACTCACCAGCGAGATAGGGAAACTACCTAGGGGGTGTGGCAACTGCCGACCTAAGTGTCCGGTTTGACGGAAAGAGTCATTCGCACGAGTTCAGCCAGGCTTTTGGCCGCCATCTTGTCCATCACCCGGGCCCGATGGATCTCGACCGTGCGAGGCGAGATCGACAGCTCATGGGCCACGATCTTGTTGGGCTTTCCGGCAACCAGGAGGTCGAGTACCTGACGCTCCCGCTCCGTCAGTTGTGCGAGCCGCTGCTGGAGAGTCCTCGCGTCGGCATCCGCGGCTGCGGCGGCCGAGACATGGGCCAGCGCGCGACGGACGCTGTCCAGTAGGGCGGTGTCCTCGAACGGTTTTTCCAGAAAATCGACGGCGCCGGCCTTCATGGCGCGCACGGCCAAGGGCACATCGGCATGTCCCGTCATCAGGATCATTGGCAGAAAGCATTGGCGCGAGCGCAGTTGCTCCTGAAGCTCGAGCCCGTCCATCCCCGGCATGCGGACGTCGGTCACCACGCACCCGGACTGCTGCGGTCCGTCACCGGCCAGAAATGCAATCGCGGATTCAAATGCCCGGACGTGGTAACCGGACGATTCGAGAAGCATCGTCAGCGAGTCACGCATTCCGGCATCGTCATCGACGACAAAAACAACCAGGTCCGCAGGCATTTCAGCGACGCATAGTTCGACTCCAAAACTATATCAACCCGACGCAGCCTTACCCAACATGATTGTTCATTCCACGATGCACTCCCGTTTGAACCAGCCCAACAGGCTCGGATTGCCACGCGTCCGGTACTGACGCACTCTATGACCTGGAGGGCTCGCGCATGATTCGGGTTGGCATCGGCGGCTGGAATTTCCCGCCCTGGCGCGGAACCTTCTATCCCAAGGGTCTGGCGCAGGCGAAGGAGCTGGAATTTGCCAGTCGCACACTCAGCTCGATCGAGATCAACGCCACCTTTCATCGCCTGCAGAAGCCGGACAGTTTCCGCAAATGGGCCGACACCGCGCCGGACGGATTCAAATTCGCCGTAAAGGCGTGGCAGTTCGCGACCGCAAAGAAGGACTTGGGCGAAGGCGCTGGCCTCATCGAGAAGTTCCTCAACACCGGGTTCACCGAGCTGAAATCGAAGCTGGGGCCAATCCTGTGGCAGTTCACGCCGACGCGGAAATTCGACGAGGCGAATTTCGCGGCGTTCTTTTCGCTGCTCCCTGGCGAGTTGAATGGTGTGCCGCTGAAGCACGCGATCGAAGTGCGGCACGAAAGCTTCCTTGTGCCGGAGTTCGTCAAGCTGTGCCGCAAACATGGCGTCGCCATCGTGCTGGCAGACTCGCCGAAATATCCGCTGCTGGCCGACGCGACATCCGATTTCGTCTACATGCGGCTGCAGCGCACCAACGAAAAGGTCGCCACCGGCTACACCACGAAAGAGATCGCCACCTGGGCCAAGCGCGCGCAGGAATTCGAAAGCGGTGGTGCGCCGAAGGATTTGCCGACGATTGCGCTGGCCGCAGCGAAGAAAAAGCGCGACGTGTTCGTCTATTTCATCTCTGGCGCCAAAATCCGCGCTCCTGCCGCCGCGCAGGCGCTGATCGAGCAGTTGAAGAAATAAGCACCGGTTAGTTCCGCGAATAATGATCCGCGATCACACGCGCGATCGCCATGGTCACGCGCTTGCCGGTCGG
>DATIYG010000224.1:0-3125 GCA_035517755.1 Rhizomicrobium sp.
TTCGAGGGCAAGGTGCATGTCCTGCCCATCCGCATCTATTACGAGGACACGGATCTCTCCGGCATCGTCTATCACGCGAACTATCTGCGCTACATGGAGCGCGGGCGTTCGGAATTCTTCCGCGCCGTCGGCATCACGAAACTCGCGCAGCTCGAAGAACCGGAACCGACCGCATGGACTCTGCGCCGTCTCGAAATCGAATACATGCGGCCGGCGCGGCTGGACGACGTGATCGAGGTGCGCACCAAGGCGCATGGCCTGACCGGCGTGCGGCTGTCGGCCGAACAGAACATCTACTGCCGCGGCGTTCAGCTCACCCATGGCAAGGTCGAGGCTTGCCTCATCACGCTTTCCGGCAAGCCGCGTCGCCTGCCGCGCGACATGCATGCAAAGCTCGCACCTTATTCAACAGAAACAAGCTCTTAATCCTTGATGCCCAAATTCGGCCACGTTGAAATGGCTAGAATATCTCGCGCTTTCGTTCGGGGAACGATACCCACGCGCTGGGCCTGCCCGCAGCCAACCACGAGGACGTGCTCTTGATGAATGTGAAGCGGACAGCCGCCGTCATCGCCGCGGCTCTGGCGATTCTGTTGACTGCGGGCACGGCGGACGCCCAGCGCACGCCGCGCGCCGCACCCGTTTCACAGGATGCGCAGACGCAGGAGCTTGCACCGCCGTCCGCTGCACCGGCGGGTACCGTCGATGTGCAGCCGACGGCAGCGAACAGCGGGCCGGAAGTCAGCGGCATCTCCATCGTCAATTTGTTCCTCCACGCCGACTGGATCGTGAAGATCGTGTTTGTGTTGCTGCTGCTGGCATCACTGTGGTCGTGGGCGATCATCATCAGCAAGTGGTTTGCCATCGGCGCGCTGAAGCGGCGCGCGGATCGTTTCGAGAAGGTCTTCTGGTCCGGTTTGTCGCTGGATGAATTGTACCAGCAGTTCGCACAACGCCCGGATCATCCATTCGCTGCGGTGTTCACCTCGGCCTTGCGCGAATGGCGCCGTGCCTTCGAGGGCGGATCCCCGCGCGAGACATTGCTGCCGGGCGTCAAGGACCGAATCGACAAGGCGATGAACGTCACCATTCAGCGTGAAACAGATTCCATCGAGCGCCAACTCGGGTTTCTGGCAACCGTTGGCGCCACGGCGCCGTTTGTCGGTCTGTTCGGCACGGTGTGGGGGATCATGAACTCATTTTCATCGATCGCGGCCCGCCATGACACGACGCTGGCCGTCGTGGCGCCGGGAATCGCGGAAGCATTGTTTGCCACTGCCATGGGATTGCTCGCCGCAATTCCGGCTGTGATCTTCTACAACAAGTTCGTCAACGAGATCGGCCGCTACACCGGCCGCCTCGAAGGCTTCGCGGATGAATTCTCCGCCATCCTGTCGCGCCAGCTGGACGAGAAGGCATTGCGCTGATGGTTGCCCATGTCCAGCGCATCGCCAACGGCAGCGGGCGGCGCAAGCGCATCCGGCCGATGTCGGAAATCAACGTCACGCCGTTCGTGGATGTCATGCTGGTGCTGCTCATTGTGTTCATGGTGACGGCACCGCTGCTGACGGTGGGCGTGCCGGTCGATCTGCCGAAAACGAAAGCCCAGGCGCTGGGACAGGATCGCGAACCGCTGTCCGTCACCGTGCGCCGGAACGGCCGCATCTATCTCCAGAACACGCTCGTCGCGGAAGACGAACTCGTGCCGAAACTCACCGCCATTTCCGCCAACGGCTACGACCAGCGCATCTTCGTGCGCGGCGACAAGTCGGTGGATTACGGGCGGGTGATGGAAGTGATGGCGATGATCAGCGCCGCAGGCTTCACGCATATCGGACTGGTGACCGATGTCGCAAAACCGGATCGAGACCGGAAATAGGCTGTCGGCCGCGACGTTCGCGGGCGGCAGAGGCACAACGACGGGCCTGATCGGCTCGGTCCTGCTGCATGTTCTTATCGTCGGCGCCGCGCTGTTCACGTTCGCGCACAAGCTCGATGTCGTGCCGTCGCAGGAATCCCCGATCGTGCCGGTCGATCTCATCACCATCGCGGACAAGACGAACATCCGCGCCGCGGTGAAGCAGCCGCCGAAGGCGAAGCCGGTGGAAGAGAAGCCGGTCGAAGTCCCTCAGCCTGAAAAAGCAGAGCCCACGCAGCAGGAAAAGGCCGTCGAAACGCCGCCGCCTCCGCCACCGCAAGCGGAAACGGCGCCGATCCTGTTGAAACCGCCGCCGCCTGCCGTCGAGAAGCCGAAACCGCAGCCGGACGCCAAGCCGAAGAAGGAGAAGTTCGATATCGACAGCGTTTCAGCATTGCTCAACAAGGTCTCGCCGACACAGAAGTCGGCACCGAATGCGCGTCTCGCCGATCGCAACATAAGGGGCGCCGGCGCGCAGGATGCGATGACCGCCGATCTTCAGGACGCGATGCTGAGCATGATCAAGGAATGCTGGAGCCCGCCGGTCGGCGCGCCGCATGCTGAAGATCTCATCGTCGATTTCGAGATGGTGCTCAATCCGGACGGCAGCATTCAGAAGGTGGCGTCCGACGCCTTAACTTCGTCGAATTCCTATACCAAAGCTGCCGCGAGCGCGGCGCGCCGCGCGATCTATGAATGCGCGCCCTACAAATTGCCTGCCGATCGTTTCAAGGATTGGCACGACATCATGCTTACTTTCGATCCACGCCAGATGATGGGTCAGCAATAGGAGAAGAAGACGATGAAGAAGGCTTGGCTGACTCTGCTTGCGATCATCGCCTCGCTGTTCGCTATGCCGGCTCTTGCGGCGCTGCATGTCGATGTCACGCAAGGCAACATCCAGCCGATGCCGATCGCCATCCCGGATTTCCTCGGCGGACCGCAGGGCGCGCAGATCGCCGGCGTTGTACGTGCCGATCTCGAGCGTTCGGGCCTCTTCAAGCCGCTCGATCCCAAATCCTTCATCGACCAGATCAAGGACATCAACACGCCGCCCAATTTCGCGAACTGGCGCGTGATCAACGCGCAAGGCCTGGTGACCGGCCAGGCGTCCGCGCAGCCGGATGGCCGCATTCGCGCCGATTTCCGCCTGTGGGATGTTTACGGCGGCGAGCAGATGCTGGGCTTGCAGTTCACCACCACGCCG
>DATIYG010000225.1:0-13328 GCA_035517755.1 Rhizomicrobium sp.
GCGGGCCAGAATGAGCGGTTCGGGTTCACGTTGTCCCCTTGCGGAAATGGACCCCGGCTCCTCATTCTGGCGCGGATTTTTCGGGAGCGGCCGATGCTCGGCTTGAGGACAGTCCCCCTGACACCGACGATCGGCGCGGTGGTCGAAGGCATCGACCTGAGCCAGCCGATCGACGACGAGATCATCGCCGGGATCCGCGCGGCTCTTCTGAAGCATCGCGTCATCTTCTTCACCGACCAGCACATCAGTCCGGTCCAGCATCGCGATTTCGCTGCCCGGTTCGGATCGCTCCACACCCATCCGCTCTATCCGGGCGTGCCGGATGCGCCCGAGATGTTCGTGCTTGACAACCACGCGAACAATCCGACCGACAATGATTCCTGGCACACGGACGTCACCTTCATCGAGACACCGCCGCTCGGCGCGATCCTCTACGCGAAGCAATTGCCACCCGACGGCGGCGACACGCTGTGGTGCAACATGCGCGCGGCGTTCGAGGCGCTCAGTCCGCCTATGCAGGCTTTTCTCGCGCCGCTCGACGCCGTGCACGATTTCGCCCGTGGTTTCCCGGCGCGCGGGCTCGTTGCCAAGGCATCGGGCAGCGACAAGCATTCCAAAGCCGTGGAGGCCAATCCGCCGGTGATCCATCCAGTCATCCGCACCCATCCGGAAACCGGAGAGGACTCGCTGTTCGTGAACTTCGGCTTCACGGCGCGCATCAAGGGGCTCCGGCGCAAGGAGAGCGACGCCATCCTCAACATGCTGTTCGATCACATCCAGAAGCCGGAATTCCAGGTGCGCTGGCGCTGGCGCGAGAACGCCATCGCCTTCTGGGACAACCGCATCACACAGCATTACGCGGTGAACGACTATCTGCCGCATCGCCGCGTGATGCACCGCGCGACGATCTTGGGCGACCGGCCGTATCATCGCTCGCGCATGCCTGCGCCGGTGAAGGCGGCCGCGGAATAGTTGGGTTCAGCTTGGCGGCGGGGAATGTAGATAGGATTCCACAAGCGACCCGGCGACCAGCCGCCATCCGTCGACCAGCACAAAGAAGATCAGCTTGAAGGGAAGCGAGATGATCACCGGCGGCAGCATCATCATGCCCATGCTCATCAGGATCGAGGCGACCGCCATGTCGATGATGAGGAACGGCACGAAGATGAGGAAGCCGATCTCGAAGGCTCGCTTCAGCTCCGACAGCATGAAGGCCGGCGCAACCGTGGTGATCGCCACCTGATCCGGCGCCGAAGCCTTCTCATGCCGCATGTCCATGAACAACTTGAGATCACTGTCGCGGACATGGGCCAGCATGAATTTCTTCACTGGCACGGAGGCCCGGTTGAGCGCCTCTTCGGTCGTGATCTGCTGATTGACCAGCGGAACGATACCGGCGTGATAGGCCTCGGTGATGGTCGGCGTCATCACGAACAGCGTCAGAAACATCGCGAGACTGACCATCACGGCATTGGGCGGCGCCTGCTGAATGCCGAGTGCGGTGCGCAGCAGCGACAACACCACGACGATCCGCGTGAAGCTCGTCATCATGATCAGGATCGAAGGCGCGAGACTCAGGATCGTGATCAGCGCGATGATCTGCATCATGCGGTCGGTGAACAGACCGCCGCCCGAGAAATCGACGTTGAGGCCGCCAGCGGACGCTGCCGGCGCACTGACGGCCGGCGCTGCCGCGGTAGCAGCCATGGCCGCATGCGGAATGCTCAGCGCAAGGGCAAGAAGCACGAATGTCAGGGCGATCTTCTTCACGCGGCCGCCTCGCCCTTGAATGGCGACGAATGTGGCGTGGCACCAGCCGCGGATGTGTTTGCCGCGATCGGAGCAATACCGTTTTCGACGACGCTCGCGCCCTGCGGTCCCATCAGCACCAGATGCTCGACGCCGTCGCGCCTGATCAACAGAAGCTTGTGGCGTGGGCCGATCATCAAAGTCTCGCTGATCGAAAGCCGACGCGTTGCTTTTGCCTGCACAAGACCCGGCACGCCGTACTTGCGCGTGGCGAGCCAGGCGCAGCCGAGCAGTCCGAGAACAAGGATGAGCGCACCGAGATAGCGCGCCATATCGACGAGATCCATGAACGCGTTATGGCCTCGTCAACCTTAAGCGTGCGTTAAGAGCGGGAAGAATGTGCCCGGCAAAAACATTCGCTTGCGTTAAGCGCGGCTTAATGCTTCGCGCGCACTGTCGCTTCCGTTAGGGCTAACAAACCGTTAGCGGGGTGGAATTCGTGACTCTCTCGGACATGCCGTTGCTCGGAATTTTGCGCGATCGGATGTCGTGGCTGAACGCGCGGCAGACATTGCTGTCGCAGAACGTGGCGAATGCCGATGCGCCGGGTTACGCCGCGCGTGATCTGAAGCCGGTCGATTTTGAGTCTGCGCTGAAGCAGGAACAGAACAACAGCTTCAGCGGTCTCACCACGACGAACCCGATGCACATCGCCATCTCCGCCAACGGCACATCGCTTGCCGCGGGCACGGAAGAGACGGAACAGGAGACCTCGCCGACCGGAAACTCCGTGTCGCTGGAAGAGGAAATGATCAAGGTCGCCGACACGCAGGCGCAGTATCAGGCGGCCACCAACCTTTACTCGAAGATGGTCGGCATGATGCGCACGGCCATCGGCACACCATAAGGAGAACCCGCATGGATCTTGCAACATCAATGGCAGTGGCGGCTTCGGGCATGCGTGCGCAGACAAGCCGCATGCGCACGATCACGGAGAACATCGCCAACGCGAACTCGACCTCGCAGACGCCGGGCGGCGCACCATACCGCCGCAAAATTGCGACGATGCAGAGCGCCTTCGATCACACGCTGGGGGCGGTCATGGTCCAGCCGGGCGAGCCGGTGCCGGACAACAGCGATTTCCGTCTGCAATACGATCCCGGCAATCCGACGGCCGACAAGTCCGGCTATGTGAAGCTGCCGAACGTCAATCCGCTCGTCGAAATCATGGACATGCGCGAAGCGCAGCGTTCCTACGAAGCCGACCTCACGGTGATGGAAGCGTCGAAATCGATGCTCTCCCGCACCATCGACCTGCTGGGGAAGTAAGGGGGTAGCCAATGTCCATTTCGCCCGCCTCTGCCGCGTCCGCCTATCAGGCGATCGCCAAGATTGGCGCCGATGCTGCCTCATCCGGTGTGAGTGCCGGATCGCCCGCCGCCGCACCCAACTTTTCCGACTTCCTGTCCAACGCTATTCAGGATGCATCCGGAACGATGCGCCAGGGCGAGCAGATGGCGGCCATGCAGGCCGCCGGCAAGGCCGACATCGTCGATGTGGTGAACGCTGTGAATGCCGCCGAACTCACGCTCGATACGGTCGTGGCGGTGCGCGACAAGGTCATCGCCGCCTATCAATCCATCATGCAGATGCCGATCTGACGGCACTTCGGAAGCCAACCCCCATGTCACCATCGGATTCCATCGACTTCGCGCGCCAGGCCATCTGGGTTCTGCTCGAGATCGCCGCGCCTGCCATGCTGACGGCGCTGGTTGTCGGCCTGGGCATCGGGCTTCTTCAGGCCCTGACCCAGATTCAGGAAATGACTTTGGTGTTCGTGCCGAAGATCATTGCCATCTTCCTGATGCTGCTCATTTCGCTGCCATTCGCCGGCATGGCGATGTCGAACCTCATGGCCGACATCGCCCAGCGCATCGCGGCCTACTGACGCCGTGACCATCCACCTCGCCAATCTGTCCGGCGCGATCCTCGCCTACTTTCTCGTCTTCGCACGGACCGGCGCGATGATCATGCTGCTACCGGGAATCGGCGAAGCCGGCGTTCCGCCGCGCGTACGCCTGGCGCTGGCACTTGCTGTGTCCTTCGCCCTGGCTCCTGTCGTCCAGAATTCGTATGCCAGCCTGACGGCAACATCCGTAACAGCGCTCGCCGTCCTTCTGATCAAGGAGATCACCGCCGGAATTATGGTCGGCGGCGCTGCGCGCATCATCATGAGTGCGCTGTCGACGGCTGGTTATCTCATCGCCACGCAGACGGGATTGGCCTACGCACAGACCATCGATCCCGAAATGGGCGACCAGGGCGCCATCGTCGGCAACTTCTTCGCACTTCTCGGCGCGACACTGATCTTCGCGACGAACCTGCATCATCTGGCGATTGGCGCGATCCAGGGAAGCTATGCCCTGATCCCGCCTGGCGCGGTGCTGCCGACAGACGACATGGCGGAACTGGCTATCCGCCTTGTCAGCGGATCGTTTGCACTTGGCCTCCAGCTGGCCGCTCCGTTTCTTGTCTTCGGGTTTGCCGTCTCCGCCGGCATCGGTCTGTTGGCGCGGCTGATGCCGCAATTGCAGATCTTCTTCATCGCCATGCCGATCAACATCCTGGCCGGCTTCTTCCTGATGATGCTGTTGCTCGGCTCAATGATGACGCTGTTTCTCAACTACTACGCCGACCAGATGAGTCACTTCGTGAGCTGAGACGATGGCCGAGGAACGCGACGACTCACAAAGGACGGAAGAGCCGACACAAAGGCGGCTCGATGAAGCCCGGGAGCATGGCGACATCGTCAAGAGCATGGAGCTCTCGACGCTGATTGTGCTGGCGGGCGGCGCCATCTCCATTGCGATGTTCGGCCACTCCGCGGCGCAGGGCTTTGCATCGGCATTTCGCGCTTTCCTGGAGCAGCCGGATCAGTTCGACCTGTCCGGCGGCGGCGCCATGGCAATTTTTCGCGGCGCGCTGCTCAAGCTCATCGTCATTCTCGGCGCACCGCTCGCGCTGATGTCGGGCATGAGTCTCGCAGGCCATATCCTGCAGCACCGCCCGGTCTTCACGGCAGACAGGCTGAAGCCGGATCTCGCCAAGCTGTCCCTTCTCAAGGGCCTTCAGCGCATGTTCGGGCTGGATGGTCTCGCCAACATGGCGAAGGGCCTATTGAAGATCGCCATCGTGGGCGCCGTCGTCTGGATGACGGCTTGGCCAGAACGCGGCCGCATGGAATCGGTTCTGGACGAATCGCCGGGAGCGGTTGCCGGCGACATGATTCATCTCTTGCTGAAGATCCTGATCGCGGCACTGTCAGCGCTGGCAGTGATCGCGATAGGCGACTTCCTGTTCCAGCGCTTCCAGTTCCTGAAGCGCAACCGCATGAGCCGTCAGGAAATCAAGGACGAGTTCAAGCGCACGGAAGGCGATCCTGTGATCAAGGCGCGCATCAAGCAGCTGCGCGCCGAACGGGCCCGCAAGCGCATGATGGCCGAGGTGCCCAAGGCGACGGTGGTCATCACCAACCCGACTCACTTTGCCGTGGCCTTGCGTTACGAACAGGGCAAGACTCCCGCGCCGATCTGTGTGGCCAAGGGCGTCGATTCGCTCGCGCTGCGCATTCGCGAGATGGCGCAGGACAACAACGTTCCGGTGGTCGAGAATCCGCCCCTGGCGCGAGCCCTCTACGCGGTGGTCGACCTCGACGAAGCCATCCCTGCCGAGCACTACCGGGCAGTTGCCCAGATCATCGGCTACGTCATGCGGGTCACCGGCAAGGGCCGCCGTTAACAACTTATTTTCCAAGAATTTTGCAGGGATCGACGGCTACCTCCGGATTATCAATGATTCGTTTACCGACTCGGCTATTCTTGGCATATGGACGCCGCCCGCAGTCTTTCGATGACACAATTGGGAGTTCCGACAGGGGCTTGGCGCTGGGTGGCCGCGGGCCTGGTCCTGGCAGCCTGCCTTGCGGCCGGTCTCGCCATAGGCAGTCCGGATTCAGTCGGCTGGTCGGGCTTCTTGCTGCTGTCCGGTCTGGGGATCGTCGGTGCCCTGTTTCTCTTCACCATTTGGCCGCGGCAGCCCGCGATAGTCGGTGACTGGCGTCGTGTGGCCGAAGCCGCGGGCCGGTCGAATGTGGCCTGGGTCATTACCAACAAGGACGGCACAGTCATCGAGTGCAACGATGCCTATCGCCAGATCGCGCGCGCGAAGGCGGGGGAAGCTGCGCCGCCGCCGGAACTTGCACTCGCCTCCGACGCCAGTGCCGCGATGCTGTATCGCCTGGCGCGCAGCGCGTCTGCCGCACTCCGCCATGAAGAGCAGATCGCGGTCGGTCCGGGTGTCGAGATGCTGGCAACTGTCAGTCCGCTCAGCGACGGACATACCGCCTGGTGGTTCGTACCGAAATTTGTCGCGGCCAAAGTCACCGCCGAACCCGAGGGTCTTTCATCCGGAACGCCAGCCGCTCCTGCTGCTTCCGCCGACATTCTCGCGGATGCGCCAATCGGCGTCGCCATTGCCGATCGCGCCGGCACCATCGTTCAGGCGAACAGGGCATTTGCGGAATTCTTCGGTCAGGCGGGATCGTCGCTCGCCAGGAGAATTGAGGACTACATCGAACCTGCCGACAGGCCATCGGTGGCAGCGCTGATCGCCGGGACCCGCGAAGGCGCAGTCGAGCTTCGTGCCGCAGGAAAATCCGAGCGCACAGCCGAGATGTACTGCAGTCCATTCGGCAGCGATGAAAACCGGGCGATCCTCTATTTGGTCGACGTGAGCGAGCAGCGGGCCCTCGAAACGAAGTTCGCGCAATCGCAGAAAATGCAGGCTGTCGGCCAGCTGGCAGGCGGTGTCGCACACGACTTCAACAACCTGCTCACGGTGATCATCGGCAACTCGGAATTCCTGCTTGGACGCCACCAGGCCGGCGATCCGTCGTTCGGCGAGATCAACGAGATCCACCAGAACGCCATCCGCGCTGCCAATCTCGTGCGGCAATTGCTGGCCTTCTCGCGGCAGCAGACCATGCAGCCGCGCGTGCTCGATCTTGGCATTGTCACAAGCGAGCTGGGGGAAATGCTGCGCCGCCTTCTGCGCGAAGGCATCGATCTCAGAATGGATGCCGCCGCCGATCTGTGGCCGGTTCACGCCGACGAGGCACAGATCACCAACGCCGTCATCAATCTCGTCGTCAACGCGCGTGATGCGATGCCGAAGGGCGGCACGGTGACGATCCGGGCCACCAACCAGTCGCTGCGGGAGCCGATGCTTCTGGGTTCGGCCACCATGCCGGCGGGCGACTATGTCCGCGTCGATGTGGCAGACACCGGCATCGGCATCGCCAAGGAATACATCGGCAAGATCTTCGATCCGTTCTTCACCACCAAGCCCGTGGGGCAGGGGACCGGTCTCGGCTTGGCCACGGTCTATGGCATCGTGAAGCAGATGGGCGGGTTCATCTCGGTCGAGAGCGAAGTCGGCCGCGGGACGACTTTCAGTTTCTATTTGCCGCGTTACGCCGGCGTCGTCGAAGCGCGCCCCGAAATTGCCGGGCCACGCGACATCACCGGCGAAGAGACGATCCTCTTGGTCGAGGATGAAGAGGCCGTGCGCAGCTTCGCGGCGCGCGCTCTCAAGCAGCGCGGTTACAAGGTCCTCGAGGCGTCGGGCGGCGAGCAGGCGCTGGAAATCCTACGCGCGCGCACAGACGACATCGCCCTCATCATCACCGACGTCGTCATGCCCAACATGGACGGTCCAACGCTCGTGCGCGCAGCGCGCAAACTGCGGCCGGACATGCGTGTGATCTTCATGTCCGGCTATGCCGAGGAAGCCTTCCGGCGCAACGAGGAAAAGGCGGAAGACCTGCACTTCCTGCCCAAGCCCTTCGGCCTGAAGCAATTGGCGGCCAAGGTGAAGGATGTGCTGTCCGGGGCGACTTAACGCAATCGTGTTCGTAGGCTGCAACACAGCCCGCTAGGATGGGGCGCATTTCGGCGGGGGAATCCGATGCTGATCCGTTCGTTTGTCGCCGCACTATTGCTCACACTCGCAACGCCGTTCGCCACGTCTGCGGCAACGCCGGACTATGTTTCCAAAGCTGTGGCCGATCCGTCCCGGCCCAAAGCCGACACCGATCGCGATGCGCTGCGCTTGCCGGCGGAAACCATCACCTTCGCCGGCGTGAAACCCGGCATGAAAGTCGGCGAACTGGCGCCCGGAGGCGGCTACTTCACGCGCATGCTGAGCGATGTGGTGGGTCCGTCGGGACACATTTACGGCGTCGAGAACAAGCAATGGGACGACGGCAGCGACGCCAAGGTCGCCGCTGCGGTGAAAAATCACAATGTAACAATGCAGGACGGCCAGTTCGGTGACGTTCACTTGCCGGAGAAGGTCGATCTGTTCTGGGTCACGCAGAATTATCACGACATGCACATCGCCAAATACAATCCGGTCGACATCGCCACGTTCAACAAGGACGTGTTCGACGCGCTGAAGCCGGGTGGCGTCTATTTCATCACAGATCATCAGGCCAATCCCGGCACGGATGACGCTCAGATCGCAAAGCTGCACCGCATCGAGAAGGCGCAGGTGATCCGCGAGGTCGAAGCCGCCGGATTCAAGCTTGCCGGCGAAGGCGATGCGCTGCATCGCACGGGCGACGATCACACCAAATCCATCTTCGACAAATCGATTCGGGGCCACACCGACCAATACATGCTGAGATTCGTGAAGCCCTGACGGACCTGCTGACCTTCTGAGCGCGTGTCCCGCCTGCTAGACTTAACAACGGGAGACTCGGCGGGCGGCAGCTTCTACATGACACCGGACTTTCAACATGTGGCGACGCAGACCAAAGCGACGGTGCGAGCCGCATTCCTGCTCTTCCTTGTCGCCGCCGCTCCGGCAATAGCGAGCAATTGCGTTCCACCGGCAAAGACCATGGCGCGGACGGAATTGTTGTTCGGTGCGGGTCGGGTGAGCGACGTGGCTTGGAAGCGGTTTCTCGCGCGCGAAGTCACGCGGCGATTTCCCGACGGCCTCACGGTGTTTGAGGGCTACGGCCAGTGGATGGCGCCGCATGGGACGATCGCCAGGGAACGTTCCCGCGTCCTGTTGATCTGGCATGACGAAAGCGGCAGCGCGGATCGCAGGCTCGATGCGATCCGCGCCATCTACAAGCGCCAGTTCCGCCAAGCATCCGTCATGCGCGTGGACGGAGTGGACTGTGTCTCGTTCTAAGGCCGGCGCCTCTGTCTATCTATAGACGTGATAGTCGATGTGATAATTGTCGAGATATGCTGGCGCCAGAGTGTAGACATAGAAGGTGGCCGTGTGTGTGCCCTCGGCGACGGGCGCAGTCGTCCGTTGAACCAGCGGATACGGATCCTGATAGAACATGCACGAGCCGTTGGTGAAATAACCATCCACGACCGGGCACAACCCAAACGAATCGTACGCATAGTCTGAGGAGAACTGCACGATGGCATCGGTGACGATCGTGCACGCGGTCTTGCATTTGAGCGTCACCGTTTTGTCGATCTTGGCAAAACCGCCAGAAAGACTCACTTGGTCGTTGCTCCAGCTATCAACGACGAACTTCTCCTTGAGCGTACCGCTCGTCGCGGGTCCCTTTGTGCGCTGAGGCCTGGCCGGCGCGTTGGGAAGCAACTGACCATTGACCGGTCTTTTGATCTCGCGCGTGTGATGGCCAGCGGCTGCCGCTTGGGCGGTTGGTCCAAGGCCCAACGTCAGACCGACGGCCGTCGTGACCAGGAGTATCGATTTGCTCATGTCGTCCTCTTCTTTGCGGACAGATGGAAAAGAGTTCGCCGCCATAGCGACAAGGGGCATCTTTTATCGCGGTTTGAGCGGCTGTTCCCGTCAATTCCTGCAGGAGTTCTCGACTCTGTTGAAGGAATCCACCATCATTCGCTAACTTTTTGGGGGGTTTGATGGGGCTTTCAGATAGTGATCGTCGGATTCTTCGAATCGTTCAGGCCGAGGGGCGAATTGCCGTTTCCGAATTGGCGCGGCGCACCAACATGGCCGAGTCCTCGTGCCTGCGGCACCTGCGCATGCTCGAAGAACGAGGCGTCGTCATCGGCTACAGGGCCGTTGTCGACCAGCGGCAGATTGGCCTGCCGATCAGCGCCATCGTCATGGTGGCAACCAACCAGCGGACGGAGACAGATCGCGAAATGTTCCTGGAAGCGATTGCGCGCGAGCCGAAGGTCGTCACCTGCGCAGCCATCTCCGGAAGCCACGATTTCATGCTGGAAGTCGAGGTCGCCGACATCGACGAATTGTCGGATTTGACCCTACGTCGCCTTCTCGGCCTGCCAACCGTGATGTCGCTCTCCTCCTCCATCGTTTACCGATGGATCAAGCGAAACGATCCGCTGCCGGTTTGAGCAGAACGTGCTTCGAACGTGGCAGAATTTATGGAATAGTTCCAGTATCTTACATGCCTATTGCATTCTAGAACGAAACATGCACAGTCGCACCCTTGTGGTTCTCTCTTTCGGGAGGGGGCGGCTCATGGAATAAGGAGGCGACAGGCATGAAAGAGGCAGTTTTGCGGGTCGTGGCGAAGGAAGGGGACACCGAACGGAAGCGGGCTCTCGAGGCCGCGCTGTCCCAGATCGATCGCGCGTTTGGCAAAGGCTCGGTGATGAAGCTCGGCCAGCGGGAAGCCGCGACCGAAGCCGACACGATCTCCACCGGCTCGCTTGGGCTCGACATTGCGCTTGGCATCGGCGGCCTGCCGCGCGGCCGCGTGATCGAGATTTACGGACCGGAATCGTCCGGCAAGACAACCCTGGCGCTGCACGTCGTGGCCGAGGCGCAGAAAAAGGGCGGCATCGCAGCCTATGTCGACGCTGAGCACGCGCTCGATCCTGTTTATGCCCGCAAGCTGGGCGTCGATATCGACGAATTGCTGATTTCCCAGCCCGACACCGGCGAGCAGGCGCTCGAGATCACCGATACGCTGGTGCGCTCAGGCGGTGTGGACATCGTGGTCGTCGATTCGGTTGCCGCACTCACGCCGAGGGCCGAGCTCGAAGGCGAAATGGGCGACCAGCTTCCCGGCCTGCAGGCCCGCCTCATGAGCCAGGCTCTGCGCAAGCTCACGGGTTCCATCGCGAAATCCAACACGATTGTCCTCTTCATCAATCAGATCCGCATGAAGATCGGCATCATGTTCGGCAATCCGGAGACGACGACCGGCGGCAATGCGCTGAAATTCTATGCGTCGGTGCGCCTCGACATTCGCCGCATCGGTTCGATCAAGGATCGCGACGAGATCACCGGCAATCAGACCCGCGTGAAAGTGGTGAAGAACAAGGTTGCACCGCCCTTCAAGCAGGTCGAGTTCGACATCATGTACGGCCAGGGCATCTCCAAGACGGGCGAGCTGCTCGACCTTGGTGTCAAGGCCGGGGTGGTCGAGAAATCCGGCTCCTGGTTCTCCTACGACGGGATGCGCATCGGTCAGGGCCGCGAGGCTGCCCGCTCCTTTCTCGAGCAGAACAAGGACGCCGCGGCCAAGATCGAGGCCCAGATCCGCCAGAATGCCGGACTTCTCAGCGCCGCCCTGGCGCAAGGGTCCGATTCGGAAAGTGAAGCCGACTGATGCCGGCCGACAGTTGTTCGTTCCCTGTTGGCATGGGGAGCGACTCCCGAAGGGGCGGTGCGAAAGCGCCGCCCCTTCACTTTTCGGGCGCCTGGCCGTCCTAGACACCGAATCCGCTGCAACGCTACAACGGCGTATGCAGACGTTGTCCGACATCCGCGCCAGTTTCCTTGAGTTTTTCCGCGCCCGTGGCCACGAGATCGTGCCGTCCTCGCCGCTCGTTCCGCGTAACGATCCGACGCTGCTCTTCACCAACGCAGGCATGGTGCAATTCAAGAACGTGTTCACCGGCACGGAGAAGCGGCCCTATGTCCGGGCCTCGACCGTTCAGAAATGCGTCCGCGCCGGCGGCAAGCACAACGACCTCGACAATGTTGGCTACACGGCCCGTCACCACACCTTCTTCGAGATGCTGGGCAATTTCTCGTTCGGCGACTACTTCAAGGAAAACGCGATCGAATATGCCTGGGACTACGTCCGCAATACGGCTGGTCTTTCGAAGGATCGCCTGTGGGTGACGGTTTACCCAAGCGATGAACAGGCACGCTCGCTATGGAAGAAGATCGCCGGCCTGCCCGACGATCGCATTGTCGGCCATGAGACGAACCTGTGGGCCATGGGTCCTGTCGGCCCATGCGGCTATTGTTCGGAGATTTTCTACGATCAGGGCGACAAGGTCGCTGGCGGTCCGCCCGGTTCGCCGGATGAAGACGGCGACCGCTTCCTCGAATTCTGGAACCTTGTCTTCATGCAATTCGAGCAGGTGGACGAGAATACCCGCGTCGAGCTGCCGCGCCCATCGATCGATACCGGCATGGGCCTCGAACGCATTACGGCGATTCAACAAGGCGTCACCGACAACTATGACATCGATCTGTTCCGTCACCTGATCGGAGCATCAGTGGATGCGTCCGGTGCCGCGAGCACAGGCGAGGCGCGCTTCAGCCATCGCGTCATCGCCGATCATTTGCGCGCGAGTTCCTTTCTCGTGGCCGATGGCGTGCTGCCCTCGAACGAGGGCCGCGGCTATGTGCTCCGCCGCATCATGCGGCGCGCCATGCGCCACGCGCACCTGATCGGATCGAAGGAGCCGCTGATGTATCGGCTGGTTCCGGTGCTGGTGGCCGAAATGGGTGCGGCTTATCCGGAGCTGACGCGTGCGCAGGCCCTGATCACGGAGACCTTGCGGCTGGAAGAGACGCGTTTCCGTGAAACCCTGGCGCGCGGCATCAAGCTGCTGGATGAGGCGGCCGGAAATTTGCGCAAAGGCGACAGCCTCGCCGGCGAGGTCGCGTTCAAGCTGTACGACACCTATGGCTTCCCGCTCGATCTCACGCAGGATGCGTTGAAGGCGCGCGGCATCGGCGTCGATGTCGCGGGGTTCAACGCCGCGATGGCACGCCAGCGCGAGGAAGCGCGCAAGGCGTGGGCCGGTTCCGGTGAAACGAGCGACGAAGGACAATGGTTTGCGATCAAGGAAGAGGTCGGCGCGACAGAATTCCTCGGCTACGATGCCGAAGAAGCGGAAGGCGCCATTCTCGCAATCTTGAACGACAAAGGTCGGGTGCAAGCGGCAGCTCAGGGCGAAACGGTCCGCGTCCTGACCAATCAGACCCCGTTCTATGGTGAATCCGGCGGGCAGATCGGCGATCAGGGCGCAGTCTTTTCGCGCAATGGTGCGATCGGTGCGGTGATCGACACCGAGAAGAAACTGGGTAGCGTGCATGTGCACGTGGTACGCGTGACGCAGGGAACATTTGCCGTCGGCGACGCGGTCGACCTCAAGGTCGATGGCGAACGCCGGCGCGCGACCCGGGCAAATCATTCCGCGACGCATCTGCTACATGCCGCCTTGAAAAGAGTCCTTGGCCCGCACGTTTCGCAGAAGGGATCGCTGGTCGCACCGGATCGGTTGCGCTTCGAT
>DATIYG010000226.1:0-8196 GCA_035517755.1 Rhizomicrobium sp.
ACATGCCAGCCATTGGCGCGGAACAGGCGCTGCAGGGAATCGCCGATTACCGACGAGCGCAGATGGCCGACATGCATCGGCTTGGCGACATTGGCGCCGCCGAAATCGATCACCGCGGTCTTGCCTTTGCCGTCCTGCGGCGCGCCGAGCTGTGCATCGTGGGCCTGCGTTGCGGTCCGCCGCGTCAGCACATCATCGGCCACATCGAGATTGATGAACCCGGGTCCGGCGATCTCCACCTTCGCGAACAGTGGATTGCTGCGCAGCCGAGCCGCAATCTTCTCCGCCACCGCGCGCGGATTGGTTTTCGCCTGCTTCGCGGCCGGCAGCGCGCCATTGCACTGGAATTGTGCCAGGTCCGGCCGATCGGACACCTGCACGAACCCGAACTCCGGCGGAAGTCCCTCCGCAGCGAACGCGTCACGCGCGATCGCCGAGAGCTCGTTCAGCAACGAACTCATGGCGCGAAGCGGCCGACCTTGCGGTTCATGGCAAGCTGCGCCTTGGTCAGCTGGAACCCCACGACGATGCCGTAGTCGGCGGCGCGCTTGTCGCGCCCGACCGTGAGTGTCAGCGAATTCACGGAGTCATTGAAATCGGCGACCGCCTGACCCTGTTCAAATCCGAACTGCACCCAGAACTCCTGCTTGGCCAGCACCCTGCCTTCCGTCGTGATGGCGACGAAGTAAGGGATCTTGTAGCCGGCCGCATCACCAGCCTTCGCACGCGCCGCGCGGAAATGGATATCCACGCCGGCCTCGACCTGCTTGTCGTATTTGTGGATGTCGCAATTGCCGTCCGCATTCACGATCTGCGCGGTGTAGAGAATATCGGCTGGATCGGTCGCCTTGTCGCTTGTCATCACCGGCAAGGTCGCGGTGTCGACGAGCACCGTCACGCCCGGGCACATGGCGAGCTTGGTTTCACTCGTGCATCCGGTGAGCAGGACGAGCAGTGCAACAGTCAAAAGGCGAATAGGCATTCCCAATCTCTTGATGGTAGTTTGAGGGATCGAATCTGTGCGGGCCAGCTTCCCGCTGCGGGCGGACTCTATCGAAGCGTTCCGGGCCTGAAAAGCTAGACCCGCGTTGACGTTACCTTCTGTCACGGACTGCTCAATTGCCCAAGCCTCATGTAGACATTTTCACTGACGGCGCCTGCTCCGGAAATCCCGGCCCGGGCGGATGGGGCGCCATCCTGCGTTTCGGCATCCGCGAGAAGGAAATCTCGGGCGGAGAGCCGGCAACCACCAACAACCGGATGGAGATCACGGCGGCCATCCGCGGTCTGGAGGCACTCAACCGGCTGTCGATGGTCACCATCCACACCGACTCCCGCTACCTGCTCGATGGTGCGACGCGATGGCTCAAGCGCTGGCAGGCCAACGGCTGGAAAACCGCCGACAAGAAGCCGGTGAAGAACGAAGACCTCTGGCGCGAGCTGGAGCAGGCGCTCGCAGGCCACGACGTCAAGTGGGTCTGGGTAGAAGGCCATTCCGGCCATCCGGAAAATGACCGCGCGGATGCCCTCGCACGCGCGGCCATCGAATCCTTCCGCTAGAGCTGTCCCATCATGTGCTCGGCGCTGGACACCGCGAAGCTGCCAGGCTCCTCGATGTTGAGCTTCTTCACGACGCCATTGTCCACCAGCATGGAGTAGCGCTGGCTGCGCTGACCCATGCCGAACTTGCTTGCGTCCATCTCAAGGCCAAGCGCGCGCGTAAAGTCGCCATTGCCATCGGCCAGCATCGCGACCTTGTCGCCGACCTTCTGATTGTCGCCCCACGCGCCCATCACAAAGGCGTCGTTGACCGAAAGGCAGGCGATGGTATCCACGCCCTTGGCCTTGAGGTCCTCGGCGTGCTGAACGAAGCCCGGCAGGTGCTTCGCCGAACACGTCGGCGTGAAGGCGCCGGGCAACGCGAAAAGCGCGACCTTCTTGCCGCTGAAAAGATCGTCGGTCTTCACCGGCTGCGGTGCGCCGCCCTTCATCTGCATCAGGGTCGCCGAGGGAACCTTGTCGCCCACCTTGATTGTCATGCGATGTCTCCTTTGGGTAATCTGGCGCGCCTTGTAGCCCAGGCGTGGGCGTTACGAAAAGCCCACAACAGGTACGGATCGTCTGCCCCATTTTGGCCGTTCCCGGCATGCTAGTTGAGGATCATGGCAACACGACAACCACCCATCGGCGGCCACAATTTCCTCCAGGGAAACATCCTGATCGCGCTTCCCGGAATGACCGATCCGCGTTTCGAGAAGAGCGTGATCTTCATGTGCGCCCATTCGGCCGAAGGCGCGATGGGCATCATGGTCAACAAGGCGATCGAGGGACTTCACCTCCATCAACTGCTGGGACAGCTCGACATCAGGCCCACGCCCGGCGCACCCGATCCCCAGGTCCTGTTCGGCGGCCCGGTCGAAACCGGACAGGGCTTCGTCCTGCACAGCAGCGATTATGGCCAGGGCGAATCCACGCTCTCCATCTCATCCGAAATCTCGCTGACCACGACACTCGACGTCCTGCGCGCCATGGCGGAGGGCTCCGGCCCAAAGCGCGCGCTGTTCGCCCTCGGCTACGCCGGCTGGGGTCCGGGACAGATCGAAGGCGAAATCCAGGCCAACAGCTGGGTCCATTGCGGACCCGACAACGACATCGTGTTCGGCGACGGCATGGACTCGAAATGGGCCGTCGCTCTGCGCAAGCTCGGCATCGATATGTCGGGCCTCTCAGCCAATACCGGACGCGCCTGAAGAAAGAGCGGCCGCATCAGGTTCATTGCCCGGCTCTTCCGGCCGGAAGTGCGCGGCGATGAATTTGAGCGTGTCTTCCGCCGACAAGGGGTGACTGAAGAAGAAGCCTTGTGCGAAGTCGCAGCCGATGTCGCGCAGCCATTCCGCATCGTTCTCCGTTTCCACGCCTTCCGCGATGATGGTGCGGCGCAGATCCTTGGCCATGGTGACGATGGACGTGATGACGACCTCGGTGTCCTTGTCCTCGCGGCCCGCTGCGCGGCGCGCCAGGAAGCTCTGATCGATCTTCACCGTATCGAACGGCAGATCCTTCAATTGGCTGAGTGTGGAAAGGCCGGTGCCGAAATCGTCGAGCGCGAGACTAGCCCCCATTCCACGAAGCCGTTGTAGGATCGGCCTGGAATCGCCCACCGGTTCGACGGCGCTCTCCGTGATCTCGAGCTTGAGGCTGCCGCGCGCAAAACTGTCCGTGGCAAAAAGGCGGGACAGTGCCGATTCAAGATTCTCGTCGAGCAATTGCCGGCGCGAGACATTCACGCTCACGAACAGCGGCGGCGTGATCGGGAAGTAGCGTTGCCAATCGGCGAGATCGCCGGCCGCCCGCTCGAGCGCAAAGCGTCCGAGCGAAACGATCAGTCCCGTCTCTTCCGAATGGGCGATGAATTCGGCTGGCGATACAAGTCCCTTCTCCGGATGGTGCCAGCGCAGCAGCGCCTCGAACCCGGCGACGGTTCCATCGGAAAGGCGCACGATGGGCTGGTAGTAGACGGCGAACTCGTTGCCCGCGAGGCCCCGGCGCAAATCCGTTTCGAGCGCCACGGCATCGCCGCGCGCGGATGACTCCAGATCGCGCCGGAACAGCTTGGCGCATCCGCCGCCCTGTTTCTTCGCCAGAGCCAACGCCAGTTCTGCATTGCGGATGAGTTCGAGCGGGTCGTCGGCCTCGCTTCCGACGGAAACACCGACGCTGGTCGAGACAAACACATTGCGGCCGCCGATCGAATAGGGAGCGCCCAGCGCTCCAACGAGATCGCCGCCGATGCGTTCCGCATCTCTGGCGCCGTTCGGCAGGACGAGGGCAAAGGAATCGCCGCCGATGCGAAAGGCCTGCCCCCGCGAGCCCAACCGCGCGGTGAGCCGTGACACCAGTGCCATCAGAAGCTGATCGCCGCCCGTATCGCCAAGGCTTGCATGGATCGACTTGAACCGGTCGATGTCGAGGATGGCGAGCGCAAGATCGCGCCATCCCTTTCCGCTCCGCTCCAGCTCTTCAAGCATCGCGACGCGGTTGCCCAATCCCGTCAACCCATCGCGCAGCGGCCGATCGATCCCGCCCAGCTCCATTTCCTTGCGCGTGGTGATGTCGGCGAGAAGTCCAAGGCAGTGCGCGCCGTTCCGGCCCTTCGTCGTCGTCGCGCGCAGCTCGAACCACGGATAACGTCCCGCTTCGCTCCGCGCGCGGAATTCGATGCGGAACGACAGCCCGGTGTGGGAGCGATAATCTTCCAGCGCGCTGGCATAGATGTCGCGATCGTCCGGATGGATGCGGTCGAGCCAGTCCTCGTGGCCGAAATTCCGTGCGCCGGAGAGACCGATGAGAGCTGCCGCCTCGCGCGACAATCGCAGCCGGTTGGATTCGAACGCGAGATCGAACACACCCTGATGGGCGGCGCCGATGGCCTCCACCGGATTGGGATCGCCCGCAGACCCTGCCGACGGCGCGGAGACCGGCGGCGGAGCCGGTGCCAGTGCTGCGGCGGCGGCCGCGGCGGCGGCGTGAGCATGCCGCGTCAGCGGAAGGATGGCGATGCCCTCGCCCGCGGCGATGGCCAATGCCAGCAACACCGCGCCGGCAGCCATGAAGCCTGAGACAATGCCGGACGCCATCGGATTGTCGCCGAATGCACCGAGTTCGATGGCGGCAGTCATCGCCGCGACCAGCGCGAAGATCGCAGCACTCGGCGCCACCACTCGCGCCGCCTTGTCGCCCTGCGTCCCGCGATGCACGAGATAGGCGGCGATGCCGGCCGTGCCGATGAGCACCAAAGCTTCCGTCAGGATCGTCGCGCTGGGCAGGCCGACAAAGGCGAGCACCGCAAGCCCGAGGATCGCGAACATCACCCAGCGCCGCCATTGCTCGACGTCGGGCCACACATCTTCAATCGGCACGACGAGATCGGTGAGCCACAACGCGGCGGCGAGCGTGAAGCCAGACAGCATGGCGCCTAGTCCATACGGTCCGCCGATGGCCGTCATCCATCCGGCATCGAGCACACCGGCGCCTTGCAAGCGCGTGAGCAGCACGAGCAGCAGCACGAGCGCCGTCCAACCGGGTGCGGGATGCGCGGTGACGACCGCAACGCCGGCCATGATCGCCAACGCCGCCGCGATCAATCCGCCGACGGCAGCGAGGAAGATCGCAAGCTGGCGGTTGTGCGCAACCAGCGCCGGCACCGTCCACGCCTGCACCGACGGAATGTCATCGCCATAGGCCACACGCATCGCCAGCGATACCGACGTCGCGGGCGGGATCGTCACTTCGAACGCGAACCGTCCGAAGGCGGTCAGCTTCTCCACGCCGACACCGGAATCGGAACTGGCCACCTGGCGGATCTCCGGCCGCGAATGACGCGGGATGATTCGCAGCGATGCATTCGGCGGATCCGCCGCAAGCAGCACGCGCGTCACCGGGCGCACCGACTGGTTCACCGCCGTCATCATGTACCAGCGCGAGCCGTCCTCGATCTTGCCCGCTGACGATTTGTACGGCGACAGCGCCGTCTTCAGATCGAGAACGGCGTTGGCAGTCGAGAAATCCACACTGGTCTTGCCGGGCGATGGCGCCTTCGCAGCCGCGCCGGGCGCAGCGACTGCAAATGTCACCGCGGACATGGCGACGATCAGAGCGAATGCCGATCTCAGAATGGCCGTCACAACGACTCCGAATCAGGCGCGAGCGCGCCGCCGCTAGCCTACCGGCGCTTCCTCGGCCAGCAAAGCAAACAGAAGATGGTCCTGCCAGTCGCCATTGATCTGAAGATACCGGCGGGCGAGCCCTTCCTGCCGGAAACCGGTTTTCGCCAGCAACATCTTCGACGGCTCGTTCGAGGGAACACAGGCAGCTTCCAGACGATGCAGACCGAGCGTGTTGAACACGAACGGCAGCAGCGCCCGCACCGCTTCGTGCATGTAGCCCTGGCGCGCAAAGCGTTCGCCGACCCAGTAGCCGAGCGCGCAGCATTGGGTGACCCCGCGGCGCACATTCGACAGGGTGCAGCCGCCGATCAGCTCGTCATCCTCCTGCCGGAACACGAAAAAGGCGTAGGCCGTGTCGTGCCGCGTCTCATAGGCATAGCGCTTGAGCCTTCGGCGGAAGGCGCCCTTCGTCAATTCGTCCTGCGTCCATTGCGGCTCCCACGGCGCGAGGAAGGTGCGGCTTTCGTGGCGCAGCTTCGCCCATTGCGGATAGTCGGCCATCCGCGGATAGCGCAGATAAACGCGGCTCCCGCGGATCACCGGCTGTTGTCCGCCAGGAAACGTGAGGCCCCGCATGAAGCCCATCGGGCCGGTCTTCATTCGCGGCAAGCCCTCTATTCCGCCGCGCGAAGAACGCTCGCGCCGCCGAAGCGCGCCACGAAACTGTCGTAGGCTTCGAGCGCGTTGTGCGGCCCGACGACAGCAAGCGACGGACGCTGCGTGCTCATCACACGTCCGGCGAAGCGGCGCACCGCGCCGGCATCCACCGCTTCGAGCTTCGTGGTTATTTCTTCGGTCGGCAGCACGCGGCCATAGGTGAACCATTGCGCCGCAATCTGCTCGGCGCGGCCTGCGGGACGCTCCAGTCCCATCAGCAGTCCGGATCGGAGCTGCGCCTTGGCGCGCGCGACTTCCTGATCGGTTGTGGCCTGCGCCATAGCGGCCATTTCGCCCGCGACGATGGCGGACAACTCGCCCGCCTCCTTCTCGCCGGTGCCGGTGTAGATGCCGATCGTGCCGCCATCGCTGAAGGATTGCGAGAAGGCATAGATCGAGTAGCACAGCCCACGCTTCTCGCGCACTTCCTGGAACAGCCGCGACGACATTCCGCCGCCGAGCGCGGTCGCGTAAACCTGCGCCGTGTAGAAATCGGGATCGGTGTTGGAGATGCTGGGGAACGCGTAGGTGACGTGCACCTGCTCGAGATCTTCCGCCACCCGCATGTCGCCGCCGGCGTAGCACGCCGCGGTGGGTTCGCTGGTCTTGCCGGGTTTCAAATCAGCAAACGCGTGTCCGGCCAGATCGACAATGCGCTTGTGCTCCACCGCGCCGGACGCCACGAACACCATGCTGCCGGCGCGATAATTCGCGCCCATGTAGTCCGACAGATGCTGGCGACTGAAGTTCGACACCGTCTCCTCGTTGCCGAGGATGGGCCAGCCCATCGGCTGATCGGGGAACTCCACCGACTGCAGATGATCGAACACGATGTCGTCCGGCGTGTCGCGCGCCTGCCCGATTTCCTGGAGCACCACCTGGCGCTCGCGCTCCAGCTCCGCCTGATCGAATGTGGGATGGGTGAGGATGTCGGCCAGGATGTCGATGGCGAGCGGCACATCGGCCTTGAGCGTCCGCATGTGGAACGCCGTCTGCTCGCGGCTGGTGTAGGCATTCATGTAGCCGCCGACCGCTTCGATCTCTTCGGCGATCTGCCGCGCGGTGCGCCGCTCGGTGCCCTTGAAGGCCATGTGCTCCAGCATGTGGCTGACGCCCATGACGGGTTTCGTCTCGTTGCGGCCGCCGACATTGACCCACACGCCAAGGGCCGCGCTTTCGAGCTGCGGCATGGGGTCGGTGATGACAGTCAAGCCATTGCCAAGCCTGGTGATTTCAACATTCATCGTGGATGCCGATCTTTCGCGCCGGGATTTGTGGACTGGGACAACCTGTCCTCCGTCTTAGAGGCGGCAGCGCCCGTCCCGCAAGGCGGTTGCTGCGCCTCAGGCTGGACGGCCTGTGGCCGCCTCTTGGAACCGGGTTTTGCTCCACGCTTCTTCTTGGGGAGAGAACGTTCAACCTCGGCCACAGCCACATTGGCCTTTCTGATAAGGGCGGCGATCCGCCGGCGCAGCGCCCGCTTCTCTGCCGTGTAGCGGCCGGTCTTGAGGGCATTGCGATTGCCCCTTGGAGCCCCAATGGGTGGCTGCCACACGTTCTCTTGGCCCAACAGCTTGATCGTTGATTTCAAACGCGCCACGCAATTAGCGCTTCGCCCGCGACCGTGCGTTAGGCCCTTCGGGACGCTGGCCCGACCTGAGGCCCGTCACCGAATCCGCGACCTTGGCACCGGCCTCGGCCAGCCGGATGGTGGCGTTGACCCAGTCCATCCGGTCGCCGAGATCGCCCGCCTGGCACATCGAGCGGAACGCCACTTCCTTCATGTGGAAGTGCAACTCGCCGATCATGCCGT
>DATIYG010000227.1:0-2038 GCA_035517755.1 Rhizomicrobium sp.
GCGCGGCATCGCGCGTCTCGCCGGCGGTGTAGGTGACCATGTGCCATCCGCCAAAGGCAAAAAGACCGGCGCCGATGGCGAGGGTGAACGCGTGGAACCCAGGGAAGCCGATGAGCGAGAGTGGCACAGGAGCAGCCGAGCGAGGCGCGGCAACAGCAAAGACGAAAACAAAGATGAGCGCGATGGCCAGCACTTTGGCGCAGGTGAGCACAGCCTGCAGGATGCCGCCTTGGCGCACGCCCAGGTAGTTGATCGCGGAGAGCGCAGCGATCACACCGATGGCGACGGCCTTCACGCCGCCGTCGCTGAGCGAGACGAAGTAGCCAAAGTAGCGGGCAACGATGACGGCGATGGCGGCGATGATTCCGGAGTGCATGGTCCAGAACATGGCCCAACCCCACAGGAAGCCGGCGGCGGGAGAGATGCCGTGTTTGAGGAAAATGTAGACGCCGCCGGTGTGCGGGAAGGCAGAGGCGAGCTCCGCGCAGGTCATGGCGCCGCAGAGCGTGAGCAATCCGGCAAGCAACCACGCCGCGGACATTCCCGCAATGTTGGGAACGAGGCGGCTGATTTCCGAAGGCTGAACGAAGATCGAAGTGCCGAGGATGATGCCGGCAACAATCGCAGAGGCCGAGACGAGGCCTATGGAGCGATTGAGCGCGGCTTCACCGGACGTGCGCGCGGCAGACAGGACGGGCGGATCTCCCCTTGGAAAAACTCGTGATGCGTGTGCAAGGATGCGGAATTTATCACTTCGCGAGGACGCCCCGCCATTCAACCTTTTTCTACAACGCCTTCGCGCGCGGGGGAAAGCTCCGGCTCGAGCGCGCCGGTAGCGCGCAGCTTTTCGAGCGCGTCGGCGCGGAAATGCGGAAGCCGCCATGCGAAGACGATTGCGCCCGCCACACACGCCGCGCCGCCGATGGCCAGCGTGGCGGGAGCACCGAGATGGTCTGCCGTAAAGCCAGCGCCGAGCGAGCCGGCGGGCGTCATGCCCATAAACATCATGGAGTAGAGGGCCACAATGCGGCCGCGGAGATGGTCCGGAGACATGGACTGGAGCAGCGTATTGGTGGAGGCCATCTGCAGCATCACGAAGTAGCCGATGGGAACGAGCAGAACCATGGAGAGCGCGAGCCAGCGCGAGAACGAGAAGAGCACCAGGCTCACGCCAAAGCCTCCGGCCGCCGTAGCCGCCAGGCGGCCGAGGCCGCGAACGGAGCGGCGCATGGCCAGAGTAAGCGCGCCCATCACGGCGCCGACGCCGGTGGCGCCCATGAGGAGGCCGAGCTCGCGGGCGCCGCCGTGCAGCACCTTGGCCGCGATGATAGGCATCAGCACCGTGTACGGAATTCCGACCACGCTTACCAATGCAACGAGCAGCAGAAGAGAGGAGATGGTGGGCGAGTTCAACGCGTAGCGGAAACCCTCGAGGGCTTCGTGCAGGGCCTCGCTGTGCTTGCGCGGGGATTCCGCCTCGTTGACGCGCATCATCAGCAGGGCGATGAGCACGGCGAAGAAGCTGACGCCGTTGATAAAGAAACACCAACCCTCATGAACGATGGCGACCAGGATTCCGGCAATCGTAGGCCCGATGATGCGCGCGCCGTTGAAGATGGAGGAATTGAGGCCGATGGCGCTTTGCAGATCCTCCTTCCCCACGATTTCGACGAAGAAGGCCTGGCGCGCGGGGATGTCGAATGCGTTGGCCACGCCGAGCAATCCCGAGAGCACGATGATGTGCCACACCTGGACGACGCCGGAGATGGTGAGCGCGGCGAGCAGGAATGCCAGGATCATTTCGGCGGACTGCGTGATGACCACCACGCGGCGCTTGGGGTAGCGATCCGCCACGATGCCGCCGACGGTGGCGAGAAAGAAGACGGGAATCTGCGAAACGAACGCGACGGTGCCGAGGAGCACGGCGGAGCCGGTGAGGCGATAGACCAACCAGGACTGGGCGACCGTCTGCATCCAGGTGCCGATGAGGGAGGTGAGCTGGCCGGCGAAGAACAACCGGAAGTTTCGGTGACGCAAC
>DATIYG010000228.1:0-5304 GCA_035517755.1 Rhizomicrobium sp.
CTGCGTCCGGCGCTCTATGGCGCCCATCACGAGATCGTGTGCGTCGTACCTCACAACGGCGCGCGCGAAGAAATTTACGATGTCGTCGGCCCGGTCTGCGAAACATCCGACATATTCGGGAAGGATTATCGGCTGCCGCAGCTAGAAGCCGGTGATCTGGTTGCTATTCTCTCCTGCGGTGCCTATGGCGCGGTGATGGCATCCGCCTACAATGCGCGGCCGCCCGCCGCGGAAGTTCTGGTCAAGGGCGGCGAATGGTCCGTCGTTCGGCCGAAGATGAGTGACGATGTCCTTATTGGATTTGACCGCGTCCCGCCCTGGCTTCGCTGACCGTATCAGGCGGCGCGTCGGTCTTGCGCGTCTTGCGCTCTGGTGGGAGCGGCTGTGGCCAGCGCTGTGGCCCGCCATCGGCATCATCGGCGCGTTTGCAGCAGTCGCGCTGCTGGGCGTCTTCGGTTACGTCGGGACGAATTTGCGGATCCCTATGCTGCTGGCCGTTCTCGGCACATCGGGATGGTTCCTGTGGAAAAAATTCGAACGCTTTCGGGAGCCGAGTCACGACGAAGCGGCCCGAAGGCTCGAGCGTGACAGTGGCCTGATCCATCGTCCGATCACGGAGCGTGGCGACAAGCTCGCCGTCGGCAAGAGCGACACGGTCACCGAACAGCTTTGGCATGAACATACCCGGCTGATGCTGAGCCGGCGCGATCGCCTCAAGCTTGTGGTGCCACACCCGAAGCTGGCCGAGCGCGATCCGTACTATTTGCGCTATCTCGTGCTTCTGTTGCTGGCCGTCGGGCTGCTTGTTTCCGGCTCCGACTGGAGCCGGCGATTGGTCGCCGCCTTTTCGCTCTCCGGCACCGGCACATCCACGGCCACCCTCGATGCGTGGCTCGATCCGCCGAGCTACACAGGCATCGCGCCCATCTATCTGCCGCGCGGCGACCGTTCCGCCAGTCCCATTGCGGCGCCCACTGGTTCCGCCATCGCGTTGCGCGTACACGCGCCGCATTCGGAGCCGACCGTGGTCGTCATGCCGCGTCAGGAGAAGAACATCGCCTTCTCCGGTGAGAACGACGATTACGCCGCCAACGGAAAAATCACGCGCGATGCGCGCGTGAATGTGGTGGCGGGCGGCGAAACCGTTGGCAGCTGGCAGATTCGCGCGGTCCCCGATCGCCCGCCCACCGTCGCGTTCGCCACGAAACCATCGCGCACCGAACGCGATGCAGTGAAATTCGACTTCACGGTCCAGGACGATTACGGCGTGGTTTCCGCGCGAGCGCTGATCACACCCGTGAAAAATTCAGCACACCAGAAAGTGCTGGCGGTCGACCTGCCGCTGTCCTCCACTTCCAAATCAGCCCACGAAATCATCTACCGCGATCTCACGGCGGAGCCCTATGCCGGGCTCGACGTAAATGTCGTTCTCGAAGCGAAGGACGGCGCGGGAAACATCTCTCATTCCGCGCCGATGAAGTTCACCTTGCCGGCACATGTGTTCACCAATCCGCTGGCACGCGCGCTCGTCGAGCAGCGGCAGAATCTGTCGCTCGACAATGGCGCCGGCGTCAACACGGCGATGCACGCGCTCGACGCACTGACATACGCGCCGGAAAAATTCTTCGACGACAAGACGGACGGCGCCTATCTAGCCATGCGCGCGGCCTATTGGGGCCTCAAGACATCGCAGCCTGACATCAAGCACGTGCAGGATCTGTTGTGGCAGGCGGCCCTCGGACTGGAGCGCGGAGGATTGTCGGACGCGGCCGCGCAGCTTCGCCAATTGCAGCAATTACTGTCTCAGGCTATCGCACAAGGCGCACCACAAGCGGTGATCGATGCGCTGCTGGAGCGCTACCAGCAGGCGCTGAATCGTTATCTGCAGATGCTCGCCCAGAACCCGCCTCCGGCCAGCCAGCCCATTCCGCCGGGCGCGAAGGTGTTGAAGCCGGAAGATCTGCAGGCGTTGCTGAAGGCGATCGAGCAACTGGCGCAAACCGGCAACCGCGAGCAGGCGCAGCAGCTTCTCGCCATGCTGCAGAGTATGCTCGAAAACCTGCACATGACGGCGGGCGCGGGCGGCAGCCAGCAGGACAACGCCCAGAACAAGGCGTTGCAGGGTCTGAGCGACCTCATGGGCAAGCAGCGCGACCTGATGGACAAGACCTATCGCGAACAACAGGGCAATCCCGATCCCAAGGCGGGCGGACCGAAAGGACTCTCTGACCAGCAGGGCCAGCTCAAGGACCAGCTCAACCAACTGATGCAGGGCCTCGGCAAGGATGGGGGGCCGGGCGGCAAGAAGCTCGGCGAGGCCGGCAAGAGCATGGGCGAGGCACAAGGACAGCTCGGCAGCCGTTCGCTGGACGAAGCGCAGCAATCCGAGAAGAAGGCGCTCGACGCGATGCGCGAAGGCGCCGGCGCGCTCGCCAAGCAGATGATGCAGCAGAACGGCCAGGGCCAGCAGGAAGGCGGCAACGAAGATCCGCTCGGCCGTGAAGGCAATGGCGCGTTCGGCAGCGGCGTGAAGATTCCCGACAAATCGGCGATGGAGCGTGCGCGCAATATCCTCAAGGAGCTGCGCAAGCGCGCCGAAGAGCGCGGCCGGCCCAAGGAAGAGCTCGACTACATCGACCGCCTGCTGAAGCAGTTTTGACGGACGCTATTCCGCGAGCGTCTTCAGCACCGATTTCGGGGCGATGGCGCGGAAGCTCTCGTTGATCCATGCTTCCAGCACGTCGAGCGGCGGCTTGTCCTTCTTCGTGAACTGCGCCGACACCCAGCCGCTCTTGCCCAACCCATACGGCGTCGGTTTCGTGAACGGATATTCGAGCGCGAATTCCTTCGACTGCGGCAACTTCACCGAGAGCCCGAAGCCACCATCGCTCTCGCCCATGAACACGAACGTCTTGCCGCGCACCTTAATGAGCGTATCGCCCCAGGGATGATCCTCATGCGTTTCAGGAAATCCGAGCGCAAACTTGCGCAGCCGCGCAAAGGGGGAGACGGACCGCGCCTTCGCGCCGGTCTTCCTTACTGCGGGTTTCGATTTCTTCGTCGCCGCCTTCATGCCTCTCCTTTTCTCAATTGACGCGCGCGATGTAGGGCAATCCGCGGCCGAGACCGGCATCGTCCATGCCGTAGCCGACTATGAAATCGGAGACGCCGGTGAATGCCGCGTGGTCGGCCTTGTGCACGGCATCGGCGCGGCCCTTGTCGACAGCGACCACACTGATGACTGTTGCGGCGCCGCGTTCCAGCAAGAGTTCGCGGGCTTTCGCCAGAGTATGGCCGCCATCAAGCACACCATCGATGACGAGCGCGGTGCGGCCGTGCAGACTTTCTGGCGGTCCCACAAGCACCGCGATCTCGCCGCCGGTGCGCGCTGCGCCATAACTGCGCAGCCAGATGAATTCGACGGGCAGCGACAGCCCGCGCCTGGCCAGAGCGCGCAAGAGATCGGCGGCAAACACGAAGCTTCCCGCGAGAACCGGCAGCGCAACATCGGGCCGCAGGGCCGCGCGGACAATCTCATCTGCCAGCGCCTCCACGCGTTCGGCAATCTCGCGTTCGGAATAAAGAACCGTGAGCCTCTCGCTCACCCGCCCCCCTCGACGAAACTCACTTCGAGATGACGCGCATCTTCGGGCGGATTGGTGCGACGGGTTGAAAACGAGATCGCCTGACGCGGCTTCAGCACGGTGATGTTGGCGGAGAATGTCCAGCGGTCGAGTTCATGCTGGTCGTCATCCGTCAGCCGGGCGCTCAATTGCGGCACGTCCACAGCGCGCCCGGTAAGATTCACGAGCTTGCCCTCTACAGCCAGAACCGGCTGACCGCTCATCATCGTGCGCTGCGACTGCACATCGGTGATGTCGATGCCGCTTGCATTCACCTTCATGCCGATGGCGGCGTAGAGCGATGCCGATTGCGGCCAGGCGCCCGCGATGGCTTCGCGAAATCGGACGGTGGACCATCCGATCGCCACCACGATCAGCGCAAAGGCGAACCAGCCGAACACCACCGCGATCCGCTCCCCGCTGCGCGCCCGCGCTTTGGGCGCCGATTGCGGCACCACGACCGGCGAAGGCGCATAGGCCGTTCGCTGCGCGGCCGAGGCGGACGCGGCGACCGGCGCTGCGGGCCCGGTGTGAGCGGACGCGGCTTTGAAGGACTCGCTTGCGGGCGGCGCTTCCGGCGCCGTCACGCCCGGCGCGGCCACCGCTCCGGGCTGGGTGAGTTCGATCCCGGGCTCAGGCTCCGGCGCCAGCGCATTCTGATGCCAGATATGGCTGCACTTGGCGCAACGGACTCTGCGGCCCTCCGCCGGAAATTTCGCGGCATCCGTCTGATAACGGGTTGCGCATTGCGGGCAGGTCAGGATCATGCGTAACCGTCCGATTCGCTTGCAAAATAGAGGCAAGCGCGTGGCCGCCGCAAGACACATGTCCGCTTGCGGCGCTTGTCTGTATGGTCAGTCCACATGATCCGCTTCGAGAATGTTGGGATGCGATATGGCGCGGGCGCGGAAGTCCTGCGCGACGTCACTTTCGCGCTGGAAGCGGGCTCGTTCACATTCCTGACTGGTCCGTCGGGCGCCGGAAAGACGACGCTGCTGAAGCTGATGTACCTCGGCGAAGCGCCATCGCGCGGCCTGATCACCCTGTTCGGGCGCGATCTCGCCACCGCAAAGCGCCGCGATTTTCCCGAGCTCCGGCGCCGTGTCGGTGTCGTGTTCCAGGATTTCCGCCTGCTCGATCATTTGTCAGCCTTCGACAATGTGGCGCTGCCCTTGCGCATTACCGGCCGCGACCCGCGGGACTACCGCCAGGATGTGGAGGAATTGCTGTCCTGGGTGGGGCTCGGCGACCGCCTCGATGCCAAGCCCGCAACGCTTTCCGGCGGCGAGCAGCAGCGGGTGGCGATCGCGCGCGCCGTCGTGGCGCGTCCCGATCTGCTGCTGGCCGACGAGCCCACCGGCAATGTCGACCCGGACATGGGCCAGCGGCTCATCCGCCTGTTCGCGGAGCTGAACAAGCTCGGCACCACAGTGCTGATCGCCACGCACGATCGTGCGCTGATCGCGAGCGCACAGGCGCGCGAGATGCGGCTGGTCGACGGCCGCCTCGTCGAACTGCGGATGCCGCGTCGATGAGCGAGCGCAAACCGGGCCGCATCATGCCGGGCGAGAAGGGTGCCGCGCCGCTGGACATCGTCATCGGCGTGATGGCGTTCCTGGCTGCCTTGGCGCTGGGTGCCGCACTGCTGGCCAATCGGGCGAGCGAAAGCTGGAAGCTCGGG
>DATIYG010000229.1:0-8045 GCA_035517755.1 Rhizomicrobium sp.
CGACATGCTGAAGGGCAAGCAGGGCCGCTTCCGCCAGAACCTGCTCGGCAAGCGCGTCGACTATTCCGGCCGTTCGGTGATCGTGGTCGGTCCCGAGCTCAAGCTGCATCAGTGCGGCCTGCCGAAGAAGATGGCGCTCGAACTGTTCAAGCCGTTCATCTATTCGCGGCTCGAAGCAAAGGGCTTCAGCCAGACCGTCAAGCAGTCCAAGAAGCTGGTGGAGAAGGAGAAGCCGGAAGTCTGGGACATCCTCGAAGAGGTGATCCGCGAGCATCCGGTGCTGCTGAACCGCGCGCCGACCTTGCACCGCCTCGGCATCCAGGCCTTCGAGCCGGTGCTGATCGAAGGCAAGGCGATCCAGCTGCATCCGCTCGTCTGCACGGCGTTCAACGCCGACTTCGACGGCGACCAGATGGCGGTCCACGTGCCGCTGTCGCTCGAAGCGCAGCTCGAGGCCCGCGTGCTGATGATGTCAACCAACAACATCCTCAGCCCGGCCAACGGCAAGCCGATCATCGTGCCGACGCAGGATATCGTGCTCGGTCTCTACTATCTCTCGCAGGAACGCCCCGGCGAACCCGGCGAGTACAAGGAAGATCCCAAGACCAAGGCGCCCATCCAGGGCTACTTCAACGACATGGCGGAGATCGAGCACGCGCTGTTCGCGGGCACGGTCACGCTGCATGCCCGCATCAAGGCCCGCTACAAGACGGTCGATTCCGAAGGCAACGACATCACGCGCCTGGTCGAAACCACGCCGGGCCGCATGATGATCGCCGAGCATCTGCCGCGCAGCACGAAGATCCCGTTCGAGCTGGTGAACCGCCTGCTGCGCAAGCAGGAGATTTCGCACATCATCGACGAGGTCTATCGCCACTGCGGCCAGAAGGAGACCGTCCTGTTCGCCGACGCGATCATGGGTCTCGGCTTCCGCGAGGCGTGCAAGGCCGGCATCTCGTTCGGCAAGGACGACATGGTCGTGCCGGACACCAAGGTGAAGCTGATCGACGACACGCGCCACAAGGTGCGCGAGTTCGAGCAGCAGTACCTGGACGGCCTGACCACCGACAAGGAGAAGTACAATCTCGTCGTCGATGCGTGGTCGAAGTGCACCGACCAGGTCGCCGCCGAAATGATGAAGGAAATCTCCGAGCCGAAGGTCGACCCCAAGTCGAAGCGGATCCAGGAGATGAACTCCATCTACATGATGAGCCACTCGGGTGCTCGCGGTTCGCCGCAGCAGATGAAGCAGCTGGCCGGCATGCGCGGCCTGATGGCGCGTCCGGACGGCTCGATCATCGAGACGCCGATCCTGTCGAACTTCAAGGAAGGCCTCACCGTGCTCGAGTACTTCAACTCGACCCACGGCGCCCGCAAGGGTCTGGCCGACACCGCGCTCAAGACGGCGAACTCGGGCTATCTCACCCGCCGCCTTGTCGACGTTGCGAACGACTGCATCATCACCGCGGAAGATTGCGGCACCAAGAAGGGCGTCACTGTCCAGGCCGAAATCGATGGCGGCCAGGTGGTGTCGTCGCTCTCCGAGCGCATCCTGGGCCGCACCACGGCTGAAGACGTCAAGCATCCGGAAACCGGCGACATCATCCTCAAGCGTGGCAAGGAAGTCACCGAGGATATGGCGGAGAAGATCGAAGCGGCGCACATCCAGAAGGTGCGCGTCCGCTCGGTGCTGGCCTGCGAGCTCGATGATGGCGTTTGCGGCAAGTGTTACGGGCGCGATCTTGCCCGCGGCACGAGCGTGAACATCGGCGAGGCGGTCGGCGTCATCGCGGCGCAGTCGATCGGCGAGCCGGGCACGCAGCTCACCATGCGCACCTTCCACATTGGCGGCGCGGCACAGGTGGCGGGCCAGTCCAAGATCGAGGCGTCGTATGACGGCAAGATCAAGGCGGTGAACCGCAACGTCGTGAAGAACTCGGACGGCGAGCTGATCGCCATGGGCCGCAACATGCAGTTCGTGATCGTGGATCCGAAAGGTCTCGAGCGCGCCAGCTACCGCATCCCCTACGGCGCCAGGTTGAAGGTGGATGAGGGCGCCGGTATCAAGCGCGGCGAACGTCTGGCCGAGTGGAATCCGAACGCGCTGCCCATCCTCACCGACACCGACGGCATCGTGAAGTACGAAGACATCGTCTCCGGCATCTCGATGAAGGAAGTGGCGGACGAAAAGACAGGCGTGTCCAACAGGGTCATCATCGACACGCGCGGCACGGGATCCAAGAACCAGGATCTGCGTCCCGCCATCGTCATCGTCGACAAGAAGGGCAAGCCGGTGCAGATCGCCGGCGGCGAGGCGCGCTATACGCTCACCGTGGACGCCATTCTCTCGGTTGAGGACGGCGCGGAAGTGAAGGCCGGCGACGTTCTCGCGCGTATCCCGACGGAAGGCGCCAAGACCCGCGACATCACGGGAGGTCTGCCGCGCGTGGCGGAGCTGTTCGAGGCACGCAAGCCGAAGGAGTCCGCGGTCCTCGCCGACATCGATGGCTTCATCGAGTTCGGCAAGGACTACAAGAACAAGCGGCGCGTCATCGTGAAGCCGAAGAACGACAAGCTGGAGCCGGTCGAGTATCTGGTGCCCAAGGGCAAGCACATCAGCGTGCGCGAGGGCGACTATGTCGAGAAGGGCGACTACATCGTCGAAGGCAACCCCTCGCCCCATGACATCCTGCGGATCAAGGGCATCGAGGAGCTCGCCGTCTATCTCGTCAAGGAGATCCAGGACGTCTACCGGCTGCAGGGCGTGAAGATCAACGACAAGCACATCGAAGTGATCGTCCGCCAGATGATGCAGAAGATGGAAATCACCGACGGCGGTGAGACCACGCTTCTGGCCAACGAGCAGGTCGATCTCCTGGAGTACCAGGAGGCCAACAAGAAGGCGGTCGACCAGGGCCTCAAGCCCGCCGAAGGCCGTCCGGTTCTGCTCGGCATCACCAAGGCGAGCCTGCAGACGCGCTCAGTGTTCTCGGCGGCATCGTTCCAGGAAACCACGCGCGTGCTCACGGAAGCCGCGGTGCAGGGCAAGGTGGATACGCTGGAAGGCCTCAAGGAGAACGTCATCGTCGGACGTCTCATTCCGGCCGGCACCGGCGGCGCCATCGCACGCCTGCGCCATGTGGCGACGGAGCGCGACAAGGCGATCCAGGACGAGCAGGCGAAGAGCACTCCTCCGCAGCTCGAAGCCCCGCAGGTCGCTGCGGAGTAGTTCAAGACATCCAAGAAGCGTTGAACCCAATCAATGCCCAGGAAGAGAAAAGGCCGGCAGCGACGCCGGCCTTTTTTCTGGTCGATCGGAGAATTCGCTAATCGGCCGGTTCCTGGCTCGGTACGATTTTCCGCCTGCCTCGATAAAGCACATAGGCAAGCAGGGGACCGACGATGCATCCGATGGCGGCGGCGACAACGACCCACATCCATCCGCTGAACAGGGGCTCTCCCGGTCCATACGGGCGGCTTCTCATCCAGGGCAGGAGCTTTTCTGCCAGGCTGGGATCGCCGCCATTGGCTTTCGTGATCCACAGCAGAAATATGAGCGCGGCGATCAGCAAGGTCGCCAGCAGAACAATCTCGGCATGATGTCTGCGCGATAGGCGAGGTTGAGTTACAGCCATTTGAACCCTCCACTGTGGCCACAGCAGGCCACGACTCGTCATGGTCAAACATTGACCTCGATCAACAGTGTCAGCCGTTCGGCTCCAGCTCGGTTGTGATGGGCAGGCCGCGTTTCAGCGTCAGCGTCACGGGCGTCCGTTCGGCGATGTCGGCCATGCGCTTGCGCTGCTCGTCCGTCAAAGGGCCGTCAAGCCTCAGCTTGCGTTCGATTCGTTCGCTATCGCCTTCGCGGAAGTACCGCAAGCTGACCCCTGCTGCCCTTAGGTCCCATTGCTTGCGCTCGGCATACATCCGGAGCGTGATCGCCGTGCAGGCCCCAAGACTGGACAGCAGCAGGTCATACGGCGCTGGGCCTGCGTCCGCCCCGCCGCGCGAAACCGGCTCGTCGGAGATGAGTTCGTGCCCGCCGGTCTCGATGTGGACCGCGTAGTGAACCGTGCCGATTTCCGCCTTCGCATGCGCCATGTCCGCCTCCCTTCAAATTCAAGAAAACCTAGCATCCCGCCATGGCGAAACGTGAGACCGCATGCCCCTTTTTTTCGGCTCCGGTCGATGAATACGATCTGCGCGAACATCCGGAGACTTCCGCATGAAGTTGCAGGGCTTGAGTCACATCTTCCTGTTCGTGACGGACATCGAGAGAGCGCGCGCCTTCTATACCGGCGTGCTGGGGCTGGAAATCCTGGAGCAGGATCCGGAACATGGCGGATTGTTCCTCGCGCTTCCCGGCGGCACCCACATCATCGACATGGCACGAGTCGAGGCACCGCCGAAAGCCGCGTCAAAGCTTGACGGCAGCTACAGGCCCGAGCCCGGCGTCGGTCACATCGCGTTTCACGTCGGCAGCCGCGAAGAACTGCGCGACGCCTATTTCGAGCTGCAGGACAAGGGCGTGGCGGTGTTCGCGAAAGCCGACCACAAAAGCCAGCAAAGCATCTATTTCCTCGACCCGGATAACAACGCACTGGAAATCTGCTGGGAACGCCCGAATGCCCGCGAACTCTATCTGAGCGGACGCGGCGATGACGACGCAGAGCTAATCCTCACCCGCTGACCTCCAACGTCGAGACGAGCCGCCCCGTCACTTCTGGTTCAGGCGATAGTCCGGATGCAGCGTCGCGTAGGATGGCGGCGCAGGATTGCGGTGGTAGGCTGCGTTGTCGCCGGCATCGAGCGCGTACGCATAAAGATTGTTGTCATCGGATCCGACATAGACGACGCCGTCGGCTACCACCGGGGAGGAGATCACGTCGCCGCCGGTCTTCGCCGTCCAGAGGCTCGCACCCGTGTCCGCGTCGAAGGCGTGCAGGTTTTTGTCATAGCCGCCGAGATAGACCACGCCGTTGGCCACCGCCGGCGAGGATCCCACGGAGTCCTGGGTGGTTGCCGTCCACAGCAGGGCACTGTTGGCCGCGTTGAAGGCGTACAGATTGCCGTCACCGCTGCCGACATACACCACGCCGTTGGCCACTGCGGGCGAGGAGTCCACAGCGCCTCCGGTCGTTGCCGCCCATATGGCGGCACCCGTGACCGCGTTGAAGGCGTACAGCTTGTTATCACGGCTGCCGATATAGACCACGCCGTTGGCCACCGCCGGAGAACAGTACACAGCATTCCCGGTCGTTGCCGTCCACAGGTTGGCACCCGTGGCTGCGTTGAAAGCATACACATTGCCGTCAAAGCTGCCGACATAGACCATGCCATTGGCCACCGCCGGGGACGAGTACACGGCAGCCCCGGTGATTACGAACCACAGCGTTGCCCCCGTGGTTGCGTTGAAAGCGTATAGCTGGTTGTCAGCGCTTCCGACATAGACAACGCCATTGGCGACCGCCGGAGAGGATTGCACGGCGCCGCCAGTGGTTGCCGTCCACTTGAGCGCGCCATTGGCGGCATTGAAGGCGTACAGTTTGTGGTCACCGCTACCGACATAAACGATGCCGTTGGCCACTGCGGGGGAAGAGATCACCGCGTTCCCCATCGTCGCCGTCCACTTGACCTTTCCGGTGCTGGCGGTGATGGCGTAGAGCTTGTTGTCCTTGGAGCCGACATAGATCAGCCCGTTCACAACCGCCGGGGAGGACTCCACAAAGTTCCCCGTCGTTACGGACCAGGCAAGATCCAATGTGCCCGCGTTGGCGGGTCCGATCACATTCTCATAGGGATTGCGGCGCCTGCCGCGCTCGTTGAAGCCGACCTCGGCCCAGCTCGTCCTCACCGTGAAGGCTGTCTGGTTTCCATCGCCGCTCTTCCGGCCGATCGCGGTGATCCAATGCGTGCCCGGCTGCGCGCCGCCCGGCACGTTCAGCTGATGATTGGGGAAGTTTCCGGAATCGTCGGTGAAGGCGAGCAGCATGTCGGTCGTGTCGAAGTAAACATCCACCGCCTCGTCGGCCGTAAATCCGCTGCCGCTGACCTGAACGGCGGTCTTGGGATGGCCGCTGGTTGGAGAAAGGACCACGCTGACGGCCGCAAGCGCGGGCGTCGCAACAAGGACGAACATTGTCGCCGCCAAAACGCCATACGCGGATGTCGATTGTTTGTGCATCGTGCCCTCCCTCGCGCAGTCGCTAGGCAGGGACTCCGATGCCCGAAGCCGGATACGACGCGGAACAACGCTCTTCCATGCAGCCGAGTGCTGCATCGGCCTGTCGCCGCGCAAACCTATGAACGGGATGACAGAGGGTTCTTGGACTGGAGCGCAAATTGAATGGGACTCGGGCGCACTGCTCTTGGGTGTCGCCTGGTTGCTCTCAATTGCGGTTCGAGCCTGAACTGCAGCGATACGGGGTGTGCGCCCACGCCGGCGCCGACTTCAAGCCCCTTTCCGGACGTGGTCGCTGGCAGTGGGACGAACCTCGCTTGGCGAGACGCCAAAACGCCTGCGGAATCTGCGGTTGAAATAGGAGAGGTCGCTGAAGCCGCAGGAATATGCAATGTCGGCGACCTTTCGTCCGGCGGAACGTGGGCCTGCAAGGATCCGCCACGCCAGTCCGAGCCGTTCGTCGAGCACAAACTGCGTGAACGTCGTGCCGTCGTCCTCGAAGAGCGTCTGTACATAACGCGGGCTAAGCCGATGCTGCGCGGTGATTTCGGAAAACGTGATACTGGAAAGGTTGTCGAGAACGCTCCGCTTGATGGCAGCGAGCCGCGCCGCGCGCACGCCGCGCTTCTTCGCGACGTCGGCCGCATCGCGTGTCGCGCCGAGCGCCAGCAACAGCAGGTCGTACACATGATCGACGACCGCTTCGCGCAATTCCTGCGTCGGTGTGGACCCCTCCTGCCGCAACATTCCGAGATAGCCAAGCAGGAGTCGCTGCGCCGGGGAATCGCCCGGCAGCGGCCGCGCGAGGCATCCATCCGCGTCGCGCAGCCGGTAGCCAAGAGCGAGGCGCGGAATCGTCATGTTGATGGTCCGGTAGTCGGACTGAACGACAAGAGAGCTCGTTTCGGCGCAGGAATATGCGATGCCATCGCCCGGACTGGCGAAGATCTCGCGTCCGAGATGTTCCGCTTTCCGCACGCCTGAAACGCACTGAAAAAACAGGTTATCGTTTCCATCCGACAACAGCTCGCGTGTGCGGCGGATGTGACGCGGCGAGGACGTGGTCCAATGGATCACAAGTCCCGGCAGGCGTCGCATCAACACGTCGGAGTGAAACCGATGACCCGTCAAAGGATCCACTTCGAGCCGCATCACCTGCCGCCCCAGAACTTCGTTGAAAAGCGGCAGCCGCTCCGATTCAGGCAGATCGTCCGTCGAGAACCGGACCATCTCCGGCCATTCCGACGGATGTCTCTTCAGGAGATCCGCAGTTGTCTGGCTGCTTGCCGCGGTCGCCATCCCCGTCACCCGCGCTGCTGCGGCGGCCATATTACCCGTGCCGCTTTGCCCCTGTCCAATTGATCGAAGCCAGGGAAGATTAAAGTCAGGACAATGCACGAGTTACCGGCCGACCCTTGCGATTCGCGCAAACATCCAACGGCGGAAATGGGAGGCGCGAGCCGTTCGCGCACCCTATATTCGAGAGCATGAGCAAATTACCTGAGCCCTACAGCTGGGACCGCACGGAAGCCCGCGCCGGCAAGTTCAACGGCAAGTTCCTGATCGGCGTGCACACGACCGGCATCTACTGCCTGCCGTCCTGCACGGCGCGACAGCCGAAGCCGGAAAACGTGTCGATCTATCGTGGCGAAGCCGACGCGCAGGCTGCGGGCTTGCGCGCCTGCAAGCGCTGCCGCCCGGATCTCTTCTATCGCGGCGAGGACGAAGACATTTCTCTCTTCGACGGACTGGCCGAGCGCGTTCGTTCGGCGCCGCACGATTTCCCAGACGCGCCGGCATTGGCGAAAGCGGCGGGTGTGAGCCTGACCAAGCTGGGCGATCTTTTCCGCGAGCATGCGCATCT
>DATIYG010000230.1:0-4267 GCA_035517755.1 Rhizomicrobium sp.
TCAGCGCCGCGCCGAAGGCGCTCGTCGTGCTCGTGAAGACAAATGCCCCTCCGCCAGCCGACACCGCCTCTTCCAGCAGATTGAGCGTGCCCGTGATGTTGACGTCGACAAAATCCTGCCGGCCATGGGTCGCTACATGCGGCTTGTGCAGCGTTGCCGCATGCAGCACGGTCGCGACACCCTTCATGCAGCGGCGCCCGAAACCGCGATCGGCGATCGAGGCCACAAGATGGGTGAATGCGCCGGGGAGAATGTCGAGGCCGACCACCTCGCGCCGTTGCGCGTGAAGGGTGCGAACCAGCGCTTCGCCGAGATGTCCGGAGCTTCCGGTCACCAGAACTGTCATGGCATTACCTCGGCCGGCAGCGTCCCGGCGCGGCTATGCAGCTCGCATGGGGCAAAACTAGGGTTCAGACTCAATTGATCCAATAGGCGACGATGGCGGCGAGGTGGACGGCAGCCAGGAAGTTTCTGGCAAGTTTGTCGTAACGAGTTGCGACACGCCTGAAATCCTTGAGCCGGCAGAAGCAGCGCTCGATAACATTGCGCCCTTTGTAGGCGCGTTTGCTGAAGCTGTGGAGGGTCACCCTGTTGGATTTGTTCGGAATGACGGGCTTGGCGCCGCGATTGACGATTTCGGCGCGAAAGCCGTCGCCATCGTAGCCTTTGTCCCCGATGAGGGTAGACATGGGCGGCGCGAGTTTCAAAAGGGTCGGCCCTGCGGCAATATCGGCGTCTTGGCCCGGAGTAAGATGAAATGCGCAAGGTCTGCAATCAGAGTCGCTCAGCGCGTGGATTTTCGTGGTCCGCCCACCGCGCGAGCGGCCGATCGCTTGTTCATGCTCCCCCCTTTTCCGCCGCTCGCCGAGCGATGCGCCTTGATCGAGGTGGAGTCGATGGACAAAGTCACGCCGTCCTTGCCGCAGCGGGCGAGCGCTTCAAAGATCGCCTGCCAATGTCCGCGCTTGGCCCAGCGATTGAAACGATTGTAGATTGTCGTGTAAGGACCATAGTCGGGCGGGCAATCGCGCCAGCGTGCGCCGCACTGAAGCATGTGAACGATACCGCTGATGATGCGTCGATCGTCATCGCGCGCCGGGCCTGTCTGGTTCGTTGGCAGATGCGGCTCTATCTGAGCCCACTGCTTGTCGTTGAGCCAGAACAGTCCTTTGCGCATCGAAATCCCCCATGCCGAATCAACTCGGTGCGAGGGAATCAGAACCCGCTAATTAGGTACAGACCCTAATATTACAGTTGCATTTTTCGTGTGAGGTGAGCGCGGCGTGCGTTAGCCTGGTGAGCTCGGCGCCAGAGCGACCATGCGAGAACACGGTCGATCGAGATGCGCCGTTGAGCGAGTTTGATAGCGATGCGACGGATTTCCTGGATCGACCAGCGGATCAGGAACGATGTTTGGTGCGCCGGCGTGGTGATGTTTTTTTGAGCGCTGGCTCGGCATTGGCCCGATGGCGGATGACAGCCATCATTGCGAAGGCGAGCATGACCAGGGAAACATGGCGGTGCCAGCCATGCCAGGAGCGGGTCTCGTTGTGATCGAGGCCGAGTTCATTCTTGGCAGTCTCAAAACTATCTTCGATAGCCCAGCGATGGCCTTCCACCGCCACCAGATTCTGCACGGACGTGCCCTTGGGGCACCATGTGGAGAAGAAGGCCAGGCTGCCGTCGGCAATGTTACGGCGGATCAGAAGACCCCGCGTCCATTCTCCGGCAAGATCGTCGTTGTATTCACTGGCGTCGAGATCGGCCAACTCGAGATAGGCCCAGTCGTGCCGGCGCGGACCTTTGGTCCCTTCGCCGGACGGCAGGCGGCGCCAGGCTTTCTTGGGAAGGTTCTGCGTGATCGCGGAGGCGGTGCCGGCGATAGACTGCTGCTTGCCCCAGGAATGGAAGACGTGATTGGAAGCAACACCCAGAACATAACCTTTGCCTGCTTCACGCAGCAGGGTTTCGATCTCTCCCGTGCCATACACGCTATCCGCCGCCACGAACGAGAACGGCACCTTCGCGGCGATCGCGCGAGCGATCATTCGACGGGCGATCTTGGGCTTCGTCGCAAAGCCCACATCGCTTGGGACATGCGCCGCCTTCAGGCGAGCGGGTTCATCCGTCCATTCCCTTGGCAGGTAGAGCGCCCGGTCGATGAAGGCATGGCCATGCCTCGACACATAGGAGGCGAACACCCCGATCTGGCAATTGGTGATCTTGCCGGCCGAGCCGGTGTACTGGCGTGCGACCCCGCACGAGGCCTTGCCCTGTTTCAAAAAGCCGGTTTCGTCGATGACAAGAACTGCATCTCTATCGGACAGCGTTTCCAGTACATACTCATGCACAACATCGCGCAGTGCATCGGCATCCCATCGTCCTCGGCCCAGGATCGCCTGCTGGCGCCACGGCCCTGGATCGCCGGCCGTTTCCGCCCGCATCCAACCCGTCTTGCGCGGCTCGTTGCCCAACAGTCCGTCGAGAAATTGTCCCGCCGACGCTGCCACCCGCTCCTGCGTAAACAGCGGACGGATGCGTTGCTTGGCATCTCGCAACGACGAAGCCCACAGCGTCAGCGTATCCTCTACCGACGCGCCACCAATCATCAGATCCCGAATCATGGTCACCCATGGATTCAGAACCGTCAGGAGATTGCAACTGTAATGCTAAGCCGGCGCCTTGCAACAGCAAGACGCCGGTGGATCATGGCCAATGTCTTTCCGGCGCCTACGGCGGCGGGATCGACAGCAGGCTGGAAATGCTGCGGCCGCGGATGTCGTAGACGCGCGCGAAAACGACGTCGTCGCGCTTGATCTCGACCATGACGGGCGCGGTGAGACCCTTGCAGTAGAATTCACCGAGCGTCATCGCGAAGTCGGCGGCGTGGCTGACCCAGTCGATGGTGAAGTCCGGACCGAGCGCGACCTGCGCCGGGCGAAGCGGGCCGCACACCGCGACCTTCCATTTGCGGCCATTCGGCGGCACTTCCTGCCGCTCGTCGAGCTGTTCGCGCAACCCGTCGGAAGCCTGCTTGAAGGCGAGGCCCCAATAATCGAGCATGAAGCGGTCGTCGGCGCCGCGCACCGTGCCGGCGATGTGGTTGAAGTGGGTGTATTGATAGGGATGCAGGCGGATCATCTCGCCAAGCGGCAGCAGCAGTCCGAAAATGAAGACCGCCAGCACGGCGGGCTGCCAGCTGCGGCGGTTGGTGCCGAGCCAGTTCATGATCCAGGCGAAGCTGACGCCGGCGAGCACCGTCATCGGCGGGATCACGAAGATGAAGTGGCGTATGCCATTGTAGAGCGCCGGCCGCTTCACGATCGCGATCGCGATCGGCAGCGTGGCGGCAAGCGTCAGCATCAGCAGGATGGTCTTGCGGCGCGCCGGGACCTCCTTGCGCGGCAGCACCACGAAGGTTCCCACCACGCCGCCGAGCAACAGCGCCAGCAGCACCTCGGGAAGCTGCAGCGCGAACAGCGTCGGCAGATAGGACCACGGCATGTCGGGCACCGACACCAGCGCGCCGTCGAACATTTCCTTCCACGGCTTCTCGAAGAAGTGCGAGAAGTAGGTCAGGGCGTGGAAGGGGTTGTCGAAATTGATGATCGACCACGGCCAGATCAGGCCCATGATGAGATAGCCGAGCACGAGGCCCGGGATCAGCACATAGACCACATGCAGGAAGCGGACGCCGGCCTCGCGGACGCCTTGGGTGCGGACTTCGTCGATGAACATCGGCAGGAATCCGACCAGTGCATAGACGAGCGCAAGTCCGCCGAGAATGCGCGAGCCGATCGACAGCCCCGCACCCAGGCCGACGATCAGGATGGTCCGCGGCGAAGGCTGTGGATATTCCTCGGCCAGGCGCACCAGACCCAGCATCAGGATCACCATCGCCACCGCGAACGGCGCATCCTTCGGGTTCATGAACATGTGGCCGTAATAGATCGGGCAAAGCGCAAGCAGGAGCAGCGCTGCAAGCCCCGCGAGCGGTCCGCCGACACGGCGCGCAAGCCGCCAGGTTACGGCGAGGCCGATCACGCCGACGACGGCGCCGAGCAGCCTGCGGGTCTCGAACAATTCGAGCGGGACGATCTTGTGCAACAGCGCGGCCGCCATATCGAAGCCGCCGCCATACATGTAAAGATTGGCAAAGGAGAGCGCGCCGGTGTCGTGGAACCCGGTCGCATACATCCGCAACAGCAGGTCTGCATACTCGGCATGCGTGTAGTCGTCCCACCCCAGGCCATAATCGCGGAAGGTC
>DATIYG010000231.1:0-10290 GCA_035517755.1 Rhizomicrobium sp.
CACCGTTCCGTTGGTGAACATCACGAACGGAATTTCGCGTGTCTGAAGGTATGCGATGAGATCCAGCGCGCCGGGCAGCGCGCGCAATCCCTTGTTGCGCCGGTCGCCCAACACCAGCGTGCCATCCATATCGAGAATGAATCCTTTGGCGCGTTTCAGGCGCGCGGCAATGTCGCGCGCAATGACCGATTTCCGATCAGCCATGCGCGGCCGCGCCGTTCGATCGGAGCCGGATCTTCATCCCCGGCTTCTCGATGGAGAGTTCCGCGGCCGGCGGCCGCTTCACCAGATCCTTCAGTAGGTCGACGAGCGCACGGGTGTCCGGATTGTAGCCGCGCTTGGCAGGCCCTGCCGCCAGCATCGCATCCACCTGTTCAGCCGGCATCACCGCGCGCAGCAGCAATTCTTCGTCGGACATATTCGGCCCGAAACGCTTGCGCAATTCGGCCGGACTCGGCGGCGGCGGCTCGTTCATCAATTCCCTGGCGCGGGGGCTCGCCATGATCTTGTCCATGATGTCCGGATCGACCGGCGCCGTCGGCCGCCCGAACTTACCGAGCACGTAACGGATCACCTGGTCCGGCACGCTGCCATAGCGCGTGCCGCTCGTGACGTTGAGCATCGCCTGCGTGCTGACGATCTGCGGGAACGGCGTCACCATGATGGGATAGCCGAGCTCGGCGCGAACGCGTGGCACCTCTTCGATCACGGCGGCCAGCCGCTGCTCCTGCCCGATTTCTTTGAGCTGGCGCTGCAACGTGGTAATGGCGCCGCCGGGCATCTGATGGCGCAGATAGGCGGCATCGAATTCCTGCGGGCGGCCATGCGGCAGGCCTTCGGCATCGGCAAGGCGCGTGAAGTAGCTCTCGACGAGTCCGAGCGTGCGATCGTCGATGTCGACCGTGTGCTCCATCTCGCGCAGATTGGCCACGATGCGCGATGCCGAGGGCAGCGAGGTGCCGTTGGCCAGCGCACCGGCTGCGGTGTGCACGGCCGTGATGCCGAACTCGGCCGCGACCATGTAGGCGAGCGGCCCGAGGCCGACCGTGCAATGGGCATGAATTTCGAGCGGCTTGTCGCCGAGCGCTGCCTGCACCGCCGGCACCAAAGTGCGCGCGCGATCCGGAAGCAGAATTCCCGCGGGGTCCTTGATGTAGGCGCGGTCGATGGAGGGGCAGGCAGCACAAGCGCGGGCGACATTGGCGTAGAATTCGTCATCGTGGACAGCGCTGATCGTGTAGGTCAGCGCCGCCATCACATCGGCGATGCCTTCCTCCTTCGCCATCTTGCAGGCGGCGAGGAGTGCGTCGATGTCGTGCATCGGGTCGAGCACGATGATGCGGCCGATGCCGGCTTCCGCGCTCCTGCGTTAGACGTGGCGCATGAATTCCGGATTCGCCGTCTCCCAGGCGATGAAGCGGAATCCCGTGGTGATGTATTGCAGCGGCGTATTGGGTGCTGCGGCGTGCGTGAGCCGGATGCGTTCCCATGGATCTTCGCGATCGTAGCGCACCGCCATCGCCATATGCGTGGACGAATTGAAATCGAGCGCGCGGAATCCCACGCGATCCATCACGGGCGCGATCTCGAGGATTTTGGCCGTGTTCAGGCCAGTGGCGCCCCACAGGCTCTGATTGCCGTCGCGGATCGAGACATCGACAAGGTCGATCTTTGCCATCGCCTCAGCCGAGAATAGTCACGACGCCGCGGTTGCCGTCGACACGCAGCTTCTGCCCCGTGGCGATGCGCTTGGTCGCCTGTCCGGTGCCGACGACCGCCGGCATTCCGTATTCGCGCGCAACGATGGCCGCGTGGCTCATCGTACCGCCGATGTCGGACACCGCCGCCTTGATCTTGCCGAACACCGGTCCCCAGCTCGGATTGGTGACGGGACAAACAAGAATGTCGCCTTCGCGGACTTGCCCGATGTCGTTGGCGCTCTTCAGCACGCGCGCAATCCCTTCCACCACGCCGGGCGATGCAGCGAAGCCGGAGATTTCGTTCTCGCGGCCTTTCTCGGTCGGCGCGGCCCAGCGCTGGAGACTCTCGCTGGTGATGCCCCACAGCATCTGCACGGCTGGATCTTCCAAAGCTTCCGGCATGGGGCCGAGCGCCGGCGGCGCGTTCCAGTCGTACAGCTTGCGATGGATATCCTTGCGCCGCGCGATCAGCGGCTTGAAGTGCTGACCGCCCGCGCAATCCACGCCCGCGGCCCATGCCAGCATGGCATCGACGAGCGCCGTCTCCACTTCCGTGTGCTGCAGATGGAAGATGTCCTCGCCGCGTTCCAGCACGCCGTTGCGCTCGAGCAGCGCGCCGAATTCGCGCACCTTGTTGTAGAAGGTCGTGACGAACCAGTGCTCGCAATAGAATTTGTGATCCTCGACATACGGGAAAACGAGATGGCACAGGCCAAGCATCTGGTCGTAGGCGCCACGGTCCTCGTCGGTGGCGAGCAGTGCGCGATATTCATCGATGATGTATTGACGCTCTGCGCGCAGCTTCTCCGTCGGGCGGTCGAGGCTCTGCCCCTGCTTGATAAGCTGGATGTAGCGCGGCAACGCCGAGAACGGAATCGAGAGGTCGTCGTTCCAGCTGCGCTGATGATGGTAGAAGCCGTCGCCGCTCGAAATGTTGAACCACGGCTCGCGCGACAACTCGAGCTCGGCCAGCCAACGCCGTCCCGGCTCACCGAGCTGGCGCATGGCGGCGAGAATGTCCTCCGGCTTCGCGCCTTCCGTGATTTTTCCGTCGACACCGAGCCCGACCGCCGCGAGCGCGAGACGCTTCAATTCGTCATCCGGGCGGAACATGAGCACGTCGATGCCCGCCACCATGCGCGCGACCATCTGGTCCGGAATCTCAGGGAACGCCTTCTTGCAGAACTGGAAGAACACGACATAGGCGCCGTAGCCCAGCATCAGGAACTCGAAATGGTGGTTCCACATCTTCGAGTAGAGCTCGATGGTGCGGTGCCAGGCTTCGCGCACGTAATGGTTTTCGGCGATGCCATGCGCGTTCATCACGGTTTCCGGCTTTTCCAGTTCGCCGAGCTTGGGCACGTCGATCGCCTTGCACTCGGCGATCAGCGCTTCCATGCGTGTCTTCCAGCCGGCGAACAGTTCCGTCCAGTTCTGATAGTAATGTCCGGCGCGCTTCTGGAATTCGGCGAGGCGCTCTTCGATCTTCTTGGGATCGGTCACCGCATGCGACGTGATGTACACGCGTCCGTTCAGGATGCGGTATTCGATGCCGAGCACGGTGGGAAAGGCGAATACCCGCCCCGTCATCGCACCGAGTGCGGTGTATGGCACTTCCGGACCAATGCCATCGAAGGCCGACAGCGGCTCGGGAAAGTGCATGGAGTTGTAGAACCAGAAGAGCTTGTCGTCCTCGGGGCGGAAGCGCGTGAAGTAGGGATACATCTCCTCCCAGCCATCCGCGCCCGCGAAGCTTCCGACTTCCGACGGCAGCGGAAACGGATTCTTTCCATCCTTGCCCATGCCCAAACCTCCCTGACGCGCTGAGACTAGCGCATCGGCGTGCCCGTTCCACGCGAATAGCTTGCGTCGTTTGCTCGCGATGGATGCAGATCATGCAAGCGTGAACGGCGAAGGCAATCGCCCTCGCGCGGCCAGTGCACAATCAGTGCACATTTGGCGCATTCGCTAGCGCCATCCCCTGATAGAACCAGCGAAATTCCGATTGTCGATGAGGTTTCGCGTGGCCCGGAAAGTGATCATTACCTGCGCCGTGACCGGTTCGTCGCCGGTGCCCGATCATCCGGATTTCCCGAAGACGAACGAGCAGGTGGCGAATGCGGCGCTGGAAGCGGGCGAGGCCGGCGCCTCCATCATCCACGTGCATGTCAGGAAGCCCGACGGCACGCCGTCCACCGATCTCGACGACTACACGGAGGTCTACAATCGCATCAAGCAGCGCAACAACGAGTTGATCATCAACCTCACCACCGGTCCCGGCTGCAACTGGATCCAGTCGGACGAAGACCCGATGATGCCCGGCCCGGGCGCCTGCGTGTTCACCGCCGAGAAGCGGCTCGAACATGTCGAACGTTTGCGCCCCGAGATGTGCACGCTCGATATCTGCACCATGCAGATCTTCGGAACCGTTGCCATCAACACCAAAAAGATGATCACCAAGATGGGTCACATGATCCGCGATTGCGGTGTGAAACCCGAGATCGAATGCTTCGACACCGGCGATCTGGTGTTCGCCGAAGACCTGATTGCCGATGGCGCGCTCGATGGGCCCGGCGTCTATTCCATCGTGATGGGCACGAAGTACGGCATCCACGCGACGCCGGAAGCGATGATCTACTGCAAGAGTCATCTGCCGCCCGGCGCGATCTGGCAGGGATTTGGCGTCAGCCGCCACACCTGGCCGATGGCGGCGCAGTCCGTGATCCTCGGCGGCAATATCCGCACCGGATTCGAGGACTCGACCTACCTCGGACCGGGCAAGCAGGCGAAAGGCAACGGCGCGATGGTGGCGCAGGCCGTCGAACTGGCTGAGCGGTTGGGCGCGGAAGTTGCCACGGCCGGCGAAGCACGCAAGCAGCTCGGGCTGCCGAACTGATCAGCAATCGGAACAACAGGAAGAGAACATGCGGGATCTGGAAGGCAAGGTTGCGTTCATCACCGGCGGCGGCTCCGGTGTGGCGCTGGGACAGGCGAAAGTGTTTGCCGAGGAAGCCGGGATGAAGGTGGTGATCTGCGATATCCGCAAGGATCATCTCGCCGATGCCATGGGCTATTTCGCGACCAAGAACGTCGCGGTCCATCCCATCCATCTCGATATCACCGACCGCGTCGCCTACGTTGCGGCGCGCGAGGAAGCCGAACGCGTGTTCGGTCCTGTCGACCTCCTATGCAACACGGCGGGCGTCAGCCAGTTCGGTCCCCTGGAGCAGGCGACCTACGACGACTGGGACTGGCAGCTCGACGTCAATCTCAAGGGCATGATCAATGGCGTGATGACCTTCATGCCCGGCATGATCGAACGGAAGAGCGGGCACATCGTCAATACCGCTTCGATGTCGGCGTTCGTCGCGCTGCCGCGCACCTCTGTCTATTGCACCACGAAATACGCCGTGCGCGGCTATTCGGAATGCCTGAAGCTGGAGCTGGAAAAATACAATATCGGCGTTTCGGTGCTGTGCCCCGGCGGCGTGAACACCAACATCCATGAATCGGTGCTGTCGCGGCAGGGCCGCTACGGCAAGACCGGCTGGTACGGAAACGATCCGGCGGTGTTTGCGCAACTGAAGGCGGTGATCGAGACGGGCATCGATCCGGTCGATCTGGCGCGCATCGTGCGCAAGGGCGTCGAGGACAACGACTTCTGGATCCTGCCCTATCCCGAATTCATCCCGACTCTGGAAGCGTACAATGCAGACGTGATCGCCGCGCTGAAGAAACACGACAAGGACCCTGATTATCTGCGCCGCAAGGCGATGGGGCGCGGCATGCCCGGCGCGCCGGCGAAGAAAAGCTGACCGCTATGGCCAGGAACAACACCATCACGCTGTTCGATCTGCAGCTGGCATCCGGCTGCACCATCAGCCCGTTTGTGTGGGCGACGAAGTATGCGCTGAAGCACAAGGGCTTCGACATCGAGATCGTGCCCGGCGGCTTCACCGGCATCCTGGAACGCACGAACGGATTTTCGGATCGCGTTCCCGTCATCATCGACGATGGGCATTGGGTGAAGGACAGCTGGGAGATCGCCAAATACCTCGACGCGAAATATCCTGACCGCCCGATGCTGTTCGAAGGCCCCAGCATGGAAGTGCTGACGAAGTTCATCGATCAGTGGCTCTGGGCGACGGCGATCCGGCCGTGGTTCAGCTGCTACATTCTCGATTATCACGATCTGTCGCTGCCGCAGGATCATGCCTATGTGCGCGAGAGCCGGCAGACGATGTTCCTCCAGGGCCGCAAGCTGGAAGATGTGCAGGCCGGCCGCGAGGAGCGGTTGCCGCTGGTGCCGCCGGCGCTCGAGCCGTTCCGCGAGCTGCTGAAGGGGACCAAGTGGCTCGGCGGCGACAAGCCCAACTATGCCGATTATCGCGCGCTGGCCGTGTTCCTGTGGACGGCATCGGTCGCCAAGATTCCGCCGCTGCACGACGACGATCCGCTGAAGGATTACATCGACCGCGGCTTCGATCTGTACGGCGGCCTCGGCCGTCATCCCGGCATGCACAATCTGTTCGGCCTGCCGAAGGCCGACATCAAGGCGGCCGCGTAGGAGGAAGCAATCATGTCGTCCCTGCAGCTTTATCACGGCGGCCCCGGTGCCAATTCGCTGAAGCCGTTGCTGGTGTTCGCCGAGAAGGGCGTTCCTTACGTCGATCGCTTCATCGATTTCGCGCAGTTCCAGCAGCACGACCCGGAGTTCGTGAAGATCAATCCGCGCGGCCAGGTGCCGGCGCTCATCATCGAGGATGGCCGGGTCATTACCGAATCCACCGTGATCTGCGAATATGTCGACGACCGGTTCCCGGATCAGGTTCCCTTGCGCCCGAAGGATCTCTACTGGCGCGCGCAGATGCGCATCTGGACCAAGTTCATCGACGAATATTTCTGCTGGTGCGTCTCCACGCTCGGCTGGGAAGCGCTCGGCAAGATGTTCGTGCGCGACATGCCGGAAGACGAGTTCGAGGCCTATGTCGCCCGCGTGCCGGTATATGAGCAGCAGGTGAAGTGGCGCAACGCCCGCAAAGGCTTCGGCGAAGCGGTGCTGGAAGAAGAGCGCCGCAAGGTGCGCTATTCCGTGAAGAAGCTGGAGGCCGATCTGTCGCAGCGCAAATGGCTCGCCGGCGAAGAATACTCGCTCGCCGACATCTGTACCTACGCCATCGCCATGAGCGTGCCGCGCATGATGCCCGAGACGATGAACGAAAAGGACACGCCGCATGCCATGGCGTGGCTGCATCGCATCGAAGAGCGGCCTGCCGTGAAGAAGGTGATGGCGACGGCGCCACGGCGCGGCATGCTGCCGACCAAGGAAGCGCACGACGCGGCGAAGCACGCCAAGTCCGCATAGAATTGAATCAGAGGAACGAGATGGCGAAGAGTCTGGAAGATATCCTGAAGGGCAAGAACCCGGTCGATGTGCTGCGTCACTCGCAGACCGGGCCGAATGTCTATCCGGGCGTGAAGCCGGAATACACAAACTGGCGCGACGAGCAGATGGCCTGGCAGAAAACGGCCGTGCTGTTCAACCAGTCCTACCACATGGCCGATCTCGCCGTGGAAGGGCCCGACGCAGCGAAGCTGCTCAACTATCTCGCGCCCAACAGCTTCAAGGGATTTGCACCCAACCGCGCCAAGCAATTCGCGCCGGTGAGTTACGATGGCTACGTCATCGGCGACGTCATCATGTTCTATCTCGCCGAGAACAAGTTCAATCTCGTCGGCCGCGCGCCGGCGCTGGAATGGGTGCAGTTCCACGCCGCGACCGGCAAATGGGATGTGAAGGCCGAACTCGATCAGCGCACCGCGCTGCGTTCGGATGGCAAGCGCAAGGTCTGGCGCTTTCAGGTGCAGGGCCCGAACGCCATGAAGATTCTCGAGAAGGCGCTCGGCCACAGACCGGAAGACCTCAAGTTCTTCCACATGGCGCCCATCACCATTGCGGGAAAGCCGGTGACGGCGCTGCGACATGGCATGTCCGGCCAGCCCGGCTGGGAATTGTTCGGCCCATGGGAAGATCATGATGCGGTGCACGAAGCGCTGGTGCGCGCCGGCGAGGAATTCGGCATGCGGCTGGTCGGGGGCCGCGCCTATTCCACCAATGCGCTGGAGTCGGGCTGGATTCCGTCACCGCTGCCGGCCGTCTATTCCGGCGAAAGCATGAAGCCCTATCGCGAATGGCTGACCGACAAGAGCTACGAAGCGGCGGCATCGCTAGGCGGAAGCTTCATCTCGAACAGGATCGAAGACTATTACCTCTCGCCGTGGGATCTCGCCTACAACGGCTTCATCAAGTTCGACCACGACTTCATCGGCCGCGAGGCGCTGGAGAAGATGCAAAGTCAGCCACATCGCAAGAAGGTGACGCTGGCCCTGAACAGCGACGATGTGCAGCGCGCGATGGGTACGCAGTTCAACCGGCAAATCCGCGCGAAATATTTCGATTCGCCGAGCGCGGTGTACTGCATGCACCAGTATGATCGCGTGATCGCCGGCAGCAAGGACGCCGGCATCTCCACCTGGATCGGCTACACCGCGAACGAAGGCAAGATGCTGACGCTTGCCATCCTCGACGAGGAATTCGCGCATCCCGGCACCGAGGTCACGCTGATCTGGGGCGAGCCGAACGGCGGCACGACGAAGCCGACCGTCGAACCGCACGTGCAGACGGAAATCCGCGGCATCGTCAGTCCGTCGCCCTATGTGGAAGTGGTGCGTAGCCAGTACGCACCCGGCGGCTGGCGCGCGAAAGCGGAAGGCTGATCAGGGCAAGGGGCGAGACAATGGCCGAGGAAGCTTGCGACTACATCATCGTCGGCGCCGGCAGTGCTGGCTGCGTTCTCGCCAACCGCCTGTCCGCCGACCCGAAGAACAATGTCGTGTTGCTGGAGGCCGGCGGCGACGACCGCCCGTTCCACAACCCGAAACAATTCTGGTCGAATTTGATGATCCACACGCCGATCGGCTTCGGCAAAACCTTGAACGATCCGAAAGTGAACTGGCTCTACGAGACGGAAGTCGATCAGGGCTCCGGCGGCCGTCCGCACAAATGGCCGAAGGGCAAGGTGCTGGGCGGATCATCCTCGATCAACGGACTTCTCTATGTGCGCGGGCAGGCGGCGGACTACGACGGATGGCGCCAGCTCGGCTGTGAGGGTTGGTCGTATGCGGACGTGCTTCCGTACTTCAAACGCGCCGAGCATCAGGAGCGCGGTGCGGACGAATGGCACGGCTGCGACGGGCCGTTGAACGTTTCCGACTTCACCGAGCAGCATCCGATTTCGGCGGCGCTGCTCGAGGCCGCTGTAGAAGCCGGTATTCCGCGTTCGAAGGACATCAACGGCGCCGAGCAGGAAGGCGTCTCCTGGTTCCAGTGTTCGATCAAGGGCGGCAAGCGCCATTCGACAGCCGTCGGATATCTGCACCCGGTGATGAACCGGCCGAATTTGCGCGTTGTCACCGAAGCGCAAACCACCCGCGTGCTGCTCGACGGCAAACAGGCTGTTGGCGTCGAATATATTCGCGGCGGCGAGAAGCATACGTTGAAGGCTCGGCGCGAAGTCATCCTCGCGGCCGGCGCGGTGGCCTCGCCGCAATTGCTGGAACTCTCCGGCATCGGCCGCGGCGATATCCTGCAGAAGTATGGCATTCCCTTGGTGCAGGAGCTGAAGGGCGTCGGCGAGAATCTGCAGGACCATTACATGGTCGGCTGCCAGTGGCGGCTGAAGCCGGAATGCACCACGGTCAACGAGCTTTCCCACGGCATCAATCTGTGGCGCGAGGTGATCAAGTACTACACGACACGAAAGGGCCTGCTGACCTTCCCGGTTGCTCATATCGCAGCGTTCTGCCGGTCGCGCCCCGAGCTGGCCCACCCCGACATCCAGTTCCACATGATGGCGGCGTCGATGGATCTGGAAATCCTCGGCAAGAAGCAGGCGCTGGTGCTGGAGAAGGAACCGGGGCTGACCTGCACGCCGTGTCAGGTGCGCCCCGAGTCGCGCGGCCACATCCACATCAAGTCGGCGGATGCGACGGCGTATCCCGCGATCACGCCGAACTACCTGTCCGACCCCATCGATCAGGATTGCGCCATCGCCGGCCTGAAATGGGCGCGCAAGATCATGAACCAGCCGGCGATCGTGAAATATCTCGCCCAGCCGGGCGATCCGTTCGGCGACACGCGCGAATCGATGCTGGGGTATGCGGCGGTGGCCGGCGCCACGCTCTATCATGCGGTCGGCACGGCCAGGATGGGGCACGATGCGATGGCGGTGGTCGATCCGCAGCTGCGCGTGCACGGGATTGGAAATCTGCGCGTGGTCGATGCGTCGATCATGCCGCGCATTTCGTCGGGCAACACCAACGCGCCGACGATCATGATCGGCGAAAAGGGCGCCGATCTGATCATGGGCAAGCAGTTGGCTGCCGCGGCCTGAGGCTTCAGGCGTTCGTTCCAGACGCGGGCGCGCAAAGCGGCTGTGGCAATCGGAAATCTGATGGCTTAGATTGGGGTTACCCCCCTTTGCGAGCCACCGATGAAGGTCACTGACGAATTTACGGCCAAGCCGGACGA
>DATIYG010000232.1:0-27848 GCA_035517755.1 Rhizomicrobium sp.
TCGGCGTCCTGCCAGAAATTGAACACCCACTGATGATCGACAATTTCGGGCTCAGGAATGCGATCGTTGGCATTCAGCACCTTGAGCATCGCGTCGTAGTCGCGCTGGTAGTCAGGATCCTGCCGGAGCGACGCCTCGCTCTTTTCGTTCTGCCCCTTCACCCAGGAAAGCGCCTTGGCGCCCTGGATGTCGGACAGCCAGAGATAGGGATCGTTGTCCGTCTCGGCGATCGCGAGCGAAGTGCCGAATATTAGAACAGCGGTGAGCGAAATCATGCCAAGGCGCATGGGTGGAACCCCCTGTGGACAGGCTTTTGTGCGAGGGCCGATACGGCCGGTCAAGCCGCCAGCGCGAGCGGCACACAATCGTGAAGCTAGCCCTTGTGGTCCAGCCGCTCGCGGCCACGCCAAAGGCTCAGATAGCGCTCAGGGAATTCGTCGCAGGCCGAGTTGAAGATGGCGCGCGCCAAGGACTCGCTATGGGCGCGGGCGACGATCCGTTCGATGGCGCTGCGGTCGTGATGCCAGAGTTCAACCCGATAGGGCAGATCGAACGGGGGAGTCGACGGCGAAGCGCTGCGGCCCTTCTTCGTCTTTGGCTTGCGTGGCGCAACCATTGGTGCGCGCCTCCAGTCCCGCTGGTCCCGACCTGTCGGGAATGCCCTAATGCGGCGGGGCGTTCCAGCGATTTATGATAGCAGTCTTGTGTCGCAAGGTGATGTATCGTTCGAAATGATCCCGGGCCGCCGCATAAAACGCGGAATAGCCGATGCTTGCATTTGCGGCGATGGCCAGAACCTGCTCGACGGCGGTCCGCTCAAGGTTCCAGAGCTCGACGCGGTAGGGAAGGTCGTCCGTCTCCTGTGGATTTGAGGAATGCTCTGGCGACGCGCCGTCGCGGGTTTTTGCCGGCCGTTCGGCCGGCAGAAAATTGTGCTCCACCGATTGCAACACCGTTGCCCCTTATCGGCCCCTCAGCCGATTCGATTTAACCCGAGGAGCGCGAGCAGCGCAATCATCTCGTGGAAAGATATGTCGAGCGTTCCGACGGTTCCCTATTTCTGAAGCTTCTGCTTCAGATACACAAAAGATAAGGCCCACATCTCGGCCGCCTGTTTGTGATTGGCTGCCGCGGCATGACCGCCATCGGTGTTCTCGTAGAACAGGACGTCGTGGCCCTGTGCTTCCATCCGCGCCGCCATCTTTCGGGCATGCACCGGCGTGACGCGATCATCCGACGTGGCGGTGACGAACAGCACCGGCGGATAGGTCACGTCCTTCTTCACATTCTGGTACGGCGAGTATTTCAGGATGGCTTCGCGCAATTCCGGTTTGGCCGGATCGCCATACTCGGCTTCCCATGACGCGCCGGCGCCGATCTGCGTGTAGCGGATCATGTCGATCAGCGGCACCTGGCAGACGACGGCCCCGAACAGGTCGGGCCGCTCCACCATGTTGGCGCTGACGAGCAGTCCGCCGTTCGATCCGCCCATGATGCCTAGCTGTTTGGGCGTGGTGATGCCGCGCGTCACGAGATCCTGCGCCACCGCCTGGAAGTCGTCATACGCCTTCTGCCGGTTGGTGAGCAGCGCCGCATCGTGCCAGGCCGGACCGAACTCGCCGCCACCACGGATGTTGGCAACAACATAGACGCCGCCCTTGGTCAGCCACAGCCGGCCGAAATTTGCCGAGTAGCTGGGTGTCAGCGAAATCTCGAACCCGCCATAGCCATAGAGCACGGTCGGCGCGGGCTTCGCCCGGTCCTTCGGCTGCACGACGAAGTAGGGGATCTTCGTGCCGTCCTTCGAGGTCGCCTCGAACTGCGCCATGACGAGCCCCGACGCATCGAAGCGCGCCGGCAGGGATTTCAGCGCGATCGGATGATTGTCGCCGGTGTCGTGATAGAGCGTCGGCGGCACGAGATAGCTTTCGAACGAGAACTGCGCTTCCGGGCCCCAATCATTGGTGCTCATCACGTGCACCGAACCGCCCGGCGGCAGATCGAGTTTCGTGCTGCTCCATGCGCCGGCCTCGTCCTGGCGGAATGCGCGCACGCTGCCGATGACGTTGTCGTAGATCGCGGCATAAACCGCATCGCGGCCGGCGGAAACTTCCTCGATCGAGGACCGCGGCCCAGGCGTGTATAGCGTCACCACGGCCGGCAGCGCCGCGCCCGCCACCCACGGACCAAGCGGAACGGCCAGCAGCGAGCCCTTCGCGAAATGCTTGTTGCCGAGTGACCAGTCCTCGCGCAGCGTGAGGATCAGATTGCCTTCCGTCACGCCCTTGACGTCGGCGCCGAGCGGCAGGGGTAGTTTGCGGATGCTGCCGTCCGCGTTCACGTAGTAATATTCCGTCTCGTAGAAGGTGATGCCGCGCGCCACCAGTGCCGCGACGCCGTAAGGTCCACGAAACACCAGCGGATTGATGCCAACGTCCGAGGATTGGCCTTCGTACACGGTCTTGGCATTGGCAATCGGTGTGCCGCGCTTCCACAATTTCACGATGCGCGGATAGCCGCTCGTGGTGAGCGAGCCCGGCCCGAAATCCGTGCCGAACAGAACGGTGTTGTCATCGATGTAGCTGAAGCTCGACTTCGCTTCGGTGAGCGCGAAGCCGTCCTTCAGGAACGACTTGGTGGCGAGATCGAACTCGCGCACAACAACGGCATCGCCGCCGCCGCGCGACAGGCCGACAAGGCAGTGCGTCAGAGACGGTTCGCAATCGCCGCCCTTCCACACCCAGTTCTCGTGTTCGTCGGCCGCAAGCTTGTCGACATCGAGCAGGTTTTCCCATTTCGGATTCGGATTGGCGTAATCGGCAATCGTCGTGCGCCGCCACACGCCCTTGGGATGCTCAGCGTCCTGCCAGAAATTGAAGACGTAGTTGTGGTCGAGCTGGCCGTACGGAATGCGGTCGGTGGCATCGAGCACGGAGAGAATGGAATCGTAATAGGGCTTGTAGTCGGCATCGGCCTGCAGCACGCCGAGCGAGCGCGCGTTCTGCTGCTTCACCCAGTCGAGCGGCTTGGCGCCATGGATGTCCTCGAGCCACAGAAACGGATCTTCGACATTGGCCTGCTCCGTCATGCTCGATGCTCCCACCGCAATCGCCTGCCAGCCGCCCGCAAGGGCGCCGGCCAGAACCACGCCGACCATCCATTTGCCGAATTGCATCAATCCATCTCCACGCCTCAGCGGGGCGGGTTTTGGAAAATTTCGGGCGGCTTCGTCAACCGCTCTGGTCCGGCAGGCGCCTTCCCACTATATAGCCGCGATATGACCGCCTTCCTGAAGATGCACGGGCTCGGCAACGATTTCGTGGTATTCGACGCACGAAAGAGCCCGGTTTCGCTCGACCGTGCGCAGGCCCGCGCCATCGCCGACCGCCGTCTCGGCATCGGCTGCGATCAGGTGATCGTGATCGAGGGCGCGCGCAACGGCGCCAATGTGGCGATGCGCATTTTCAATTCCGACGGCGGCGAAGTGGAAAGCTGCGGCAATGCCGCGCGCTGCGTGGCGCAATTGTTGTTCAATGAAAGCGGCCGCGATTCGATTTCCATGGAAACGGCGGGGGGCGCGCTCGTTTGCCGCGCCAACGGCGCCAGCGTCACTGTGGATATGGGCACGCCGTCCTTCGATTGGCGCGCGATTCCATTGCGCGAAGAGGTCGAGACTAAATCCTTTGCGCTGGAGATCGCCGGAATCGATCTGCCGGCGCTGAAATCCGTTTCCGCCCTTTCGGTCGGCAATCCGCATTGCGTGCTGTTCGTGGATGAGCAGGGTCTGGGGCTGGCGCAATCGCTCGGTCCCATCATCGAGCATCACCCGATGTTTCCGGAGCGCACCAATGTGGAGTTCGTCCATGTTCTGACGCCCAACCGCATTCGCATGCGGGTGTGGGAGCGCGGTGTGGGTGTGACCATGGCCTGCGGCACCGGCGCATGCGCTGCCGCGGTCGCCGCGCATCGCCGCGGACTCGCCGCCGCCCGGACGGATGTCATTCTCGACGGCGGCACCTTGACGATCGAATGGAACGGCGGTGATGCGCCGGTGTTCATGACCGGTCCGACGGCGCTCAGTTATCGTGGCGACATCGATCTCGAGGCACTGACGCGATGAGCCTCGATGTCGTCACCTTCGGCTGCCGGCTCAATGCGTACGAGTCCGAAGCCATCCGTGCCCGCGCCACGGAAGCGGGTCTCGACAATGCGGTGATCTTCAACACCTGTGCGGTGACGGCCGAGGCGGTGCGGCAATCGAAACAGGCGATCCGCAAGACACGCCGTGAAAATCCGGGCGCGAAGATCATCGTCACCGGATGCGCGGCGCAAACCGAGACGCAGACCTATTCGGATATGGCGGAAGTCGATGCCGTGCTCGGCAACCAGGAAAAGCTGGCCGTCGACAGTTACGCGGATTTCGGATTGGCTTCGGCTGAGCGCGTCCGCGTCAACGACATTTTCAGCGTGACGGAAACCGCGGCCCAGTTCGTCGACTCCTTCGATGGCCGCGCCCGCGCCTTCCTGCAGGTGCAGAACGGCTGCGACCACCGCTGCACCTTCTGCATCATCCCCTACGGGCGCGGAAATTCGCGCAGCGTGCCCATGGGATCGGTTGTCGCCGAAGCGCGGCGCCTGGCCGAAAAGGGATTCGGCGAAATTGTTCTCACCGGCGTCGATCTCACCAGCTATGGCGCCGATCTTCCCGGACAACCGACGCTCGGCGATCTCACCGCCAAAATCCTGAAGCTGGTGCCCGAGATCAAACGTCTGCGGCTGTCCTCCATCGATTCCATCGAAGCGGATCCCGCGCTAATGCGGCTGATTGCCGAAGAGGAACGGCTGGCGCCGCATTTCCATTTGTCGGCGCAGTCGGGCGACGATCTCATCCTCAAGCGCATGAAGCGCCGCCATTCGCGCCAGCACACGATCGACTTCTGCAACGAGGTCCGGCGCCTGCGCCCGAATGCGGCGTTCGGCGCCGATCTGATCGCCGGCTTCCCGACCGAAACCGACGCGATGTTCGACAATACGCTCGCGCTCGTCGACGAGGCGGGCTTGAGCTACCTGCACGTCTTTCCCTTCAGCCCACGCAAGGGCACACCGGCCGCACGCATGCCGCAAGTCGGCCGGCAAACGGTGAAGACCCGCGCCGCGCGGCTTCGCGCGAAGGGTGCGGGTGCGCTGGCCTCGAGACTGAAATCCCTCGTCAGCTCCGAACAATCGGTGCTGGTGGAGAAGGACGGCGTCGGCCGCACGGCATGCTTCGCTCCCGTACGGCTAAGCGAAGCGTCGCAACCGGGCACGTTCGCCCGCGTGCGCGTGACAGACGCAACCGACACACATCTGATTGCGGCCGCGGCATGAGAGATTTTGGCGAAGCCCCGCCGCCGCCCACCTTCTTCGAGCGGCTGCAAGCCGGCTTGTCGCGCAGCACCGCGGGCTTGAGCGACAACCTTACCGGCGTTTTCACGAAGACGACGCTGGATGCCGATTCCATCGGCGATCTCGAGGAGGCGCTGATCCGCGCCGATCTTGGTCCCGCGCTTGCCGCGAAGATTGCCGCTGGCGTCGGCGAAGGCAGGTACGGCCGCGACATCGCGGAATACGATCTGCGCCAGATCCTGGCCAAGGAAATTGCCGATGTTCTGAAGCCGGCCGAAAAGCCGCTGCTCATCGATCGCGAGAAAAAACCGTTCGTCATCCTCGTCGCCGGCGTGAACGGCACGGGAAAGACCACGACCATCGGCAAGCTTGCGCAGAAACTTGCAAACACCGGCCGCAAGGTCGTGCTGGCCGCCGGCGACACATTTCGTGCCGCGGCCATCGAGCAACTCCAGATCTGGGGTCAGCGCACGGGTGCGGAGGTCGTGGCGAAGGGACCCGGCTCGGACGCGGCGGGCCTTGCGTTCGAAGCCGTCGAGAAAGCGAGAGCGAGCGGTGCCGACGTCGTGCTCATCGACACGGCTGGACGGTTGCAGAACAAAGCCGGGTTGATGGCGGAACTGGAGAAGATCGCGCGCGTCCTGAAGAAGCTCGATCCCTCCGCCCCGCATGCTGTGCTGCTTGTGCTGGACGCGACGACAGGCCAGAACGCCGTCTCGCAGGTTGAGGCATTTCAGGGGGTTGTTCCGTTGACGGGTCTTGTCATGACGAAACTGGACGGAACGGCCAAAGGTGGAATCCTGGTGACAATTGCCGACAGATTCGGTCTGCCGGTCCACTTCATCGGGGTGGGTGAGCAGGTCGGCGATCTTCAGGCCTTCGATGCGGCCGCCTTCGCCAAGGCGCTGACCGGGGCGGCGTGATGTCCGAAGCCGCCAAGCCGAGGAAGCTGCCACCGCTGGCGCGGTTTGCGCTCGATATCGGGCCGCTGGCCATCTTCTTTGCCGTGCTGCGCCTCAGCGACATTTTTGCCGCGACCGCCGTCTTCATGGTGGCGATCGTCGCGGCGCTGATGATCGGATTCCTGATCGAGCGCCGCCTGTCACCAATGCCTATCGTGACCGGCGTCGTTGTGCTCATTTTCGGCGGCCTGACGCTCTATCTGCATGACAAGACGTTTATCAAGCTAAAGCCCACTATCATCTATACGATTTTCGCAATCCTGCTCGCCGGCGGCATCGCAACGGGGCGAAATTTCATCAAGACATTGTTCGACCACGCATTCCATTTAACCGACGATGGCTGGCGCATTCTCACCTATCGCTGGATCGTCTTCTTCGTCGCGATGGCCGTGCTCAACGAAATCGTGTGGCGAAATTTCTCGGACACGTTCTGGGCAGGATTCAAACTGTTCGGCGCGATCCCGCTCACGCTGGTGTTCGCCATGGCACAAACACCGCTTGTACTGCGTTACGAGGTGAAGCAGGAGCCTGAAAGCTGAGAAGCAATTGGAAGTGAATTGAAAATATCAATCGCTTCCAAGGGATATTTCACACTTCATCGGCTGACGCAATTTGAGTTCGCTCTGCGGCGATTGAATATTGCCGGGACGTTCCATTGCAACGCACCTCAAGCCGCGACAAAACATTTCAGCGCATCATCGTCGAAACAAGTTGTCGTGCGAAGCGAGGTTGTTCTAATCTCTGTTTTCCATTCGCGGGGGATGGAGCCCACCCGGCGTTCCTCGGGCGTGTAGTGCAAGAAGCGGTCGTCGATGAAACGAGCGCGGGCAAATGGCAGCGACTCATTTGGCAGGGGTGTTTTCGATGGCTTCGAAGGGGCAGCGGCGGACCAATGGGCATTTTGAACGCTCCGAAGCTCCTTCTCACCTCATGCGCCGCTGCGAACAGTTTTACGCCGATCTCTACGCGCGAGAGCCCGGCGCACGCGAATTGACGCGTCCGCAGTTCACCGTCCTCTCTGCTCTTGAGACCAATGAAGACGTGAGTCAGACCGCACTCGTCGAGATGACGGGCGTCGACCGCTCGACGCTCGCGGAAATGGTTCGCCGCCTGCTGGAGCGGGGCCACATCACCAAGAAGCGCACCGAGGACGATCTGCGCGCCTACGCGGTTTCGATTACGCCGCAAGGGCGCAAGGCGTTGCGGGGCGCGCGCACCGCTGCCGACCGGGCCGAGCGGCAGATGCTGGAAGCCTTGCCGGCGCCGGAGCGAGCAAAGTTCGTGAAATCCCTCGCGGTAATTGCGGCAGCCGGTGAGGCCATCACGTCGACGAGTGCGCCGGCGTTCCGCCGCAAGATGCGCCGGTTGAAGACCAAGTCCTTGTCTAAATAAGGATATTCAGCTGCGACCCGGGCCGCGCCAACGGGTTCGGCTGAGCGGCCGCATTGGCGGTCGGTCTGACGCTCTGAGCCTGGGCCGGCGCCTTTTGCGTCGAGAGTTCCGGCAGACGCAGAGGCTTCGGATGGGCCGCGGTTTGCGCCGCGATCACGGCGTTGCTGGCGCTGATCTGCATGACGCCAACGTTCCACAACATGGTTTCCACATGCTTAAGCCGGCCGGCCGGCGGCCTCGGCCTGCTCGATGGCGGGCAGCAACGTGCCGGACAGAACCTCCGGCGTGATCGGTCCGGAAAACCGCAAGCGGATGATGCCGCGCCCGTCGATCACGAACGTCTCCGGCACATCGTACACGCCCCAGTCGATGGCGGCACGGCCGTTGCCGTCGATGTCGATGCGCGCAAATGGGTTTCCCGCGGAATCGAGAAAGGCGCGCGCCTTCTCTGGCCGGTCCTTGTAGACGAGCCCGAAGAGCTGCAGATCGTTCCGCTTTGCCAGCGCCGCAAGCATCGGAGCTTCCTCCTTGCACGGGGCGCACCACGACGCCCACACATTTACAACCGTGACGTGTCCAGCGGAAAGATCGGCCCGTGAAAATGCAACCGTGCGTTTGTCCAGCGCCGGAAGGCTGATCGTCGGCGCGGGCTTGCCGATGAAGGCGGACGGCAGTTGATCGGGCGGCGCGCCGGACAGGCTGTGAAACAGGAGATACGCGAGCGCGGCAAAGGCGATGATCGGCACGATGTAGACAAGGCGCTTCATTTTCGTGCATCGAGCGCGCGGGCGCGTTCCAGTGCGCGGCGGTAGGCGGCGAGTGCAAGAACGATCGCGGCGACAATGGCCACGAAACTGATTCCGTAGGCGGGCCAGACATACGCCGCGTAGCCGCCCATCGCGAGAAACTTCGCCATCATGCCGCGGACTCCATCAGCGCGGTGCGAATGCGCCGCTCCAGGATGGCCGTGCGCATGCGCACCAGAAGAAGCGTCGCGAACAGCATGGTATAGGCTGCGGCCATCGTGAACAGCGGCCACAGAAACACCGCGGAGATCTGCGATCCGCCCTTGCGCAGGATGCTTTCGCCCTGGTGCAATGTCGTCCACCAGTCGACGGAGAATTCAATGATGGGCAGGTTCACCACGCCGACCAGCGCGAGGATGGCGGCGGCGCGCGCGGCCCGCGTTTCATCCTCGATCGCCTGCCACAATCCGATATAGCCGAGATAAAGCAGCAGCAGCAGGAGGAAAGATGTCAGCCTCCCATCCCACACCCAGTATGTGCCCCACATCGGCCGTCCCCACAGCGATCCCGTGATCAGCGCCAGCGCCGTGAACATCGCGCCGAGCGGTGCAGCCTGTCGCGCCGCCACATCGGCCAGCGGATGGCGGTTGATCAGGCCGATGGCGGAGGCGACCGCGATGAAGGCGTAGCCCGACATGGAGATCCACGCCGCCGGAACGTGCACGAACATGATCCGCACCGTGTCGCCCTGCTGGTAGTCCGGCGGCGCGGTAAAGGAGAGATACAGCCCGACGAGGAAGAGTGCTGCGGTAAGGGCCGAGAGCCACGGCAGCGCCGACGCAGTCGCGTCCATGAACCGTTTCGGATTGGCGAACTGGAGCATCGACAGCGGGTCTAGCGGGCGAGGGATCGCGTCACAAGCATGGCTCACTCCGACAAGGCAAAGCGCAGTGCCGCACCCGCGGCAAAGGGCGAGAGGATGACGGTCACGAAGGAATAGGCGGCCAGCAGCCACAGCGCGCCGCTGGCGATCCCGTCCATGGCCGCGAGCACCGCGCCCGCCCCGAACACGACGGCCGGCACGATCAGCGGCAGGATGATCAGCGGCAGGAGCAGCCCGCCGCGGCGAACCGACAATGTCACCGCGGCGACAATGCTGCCCATCGCGCTCAGCGCCGGCGTGCCGATGGCAAGCGACAGCACCAGCATGCCAATGGCCTTCGCTGGGAGCGCGAGGAGGAGCGCCAGCACCGGCGAAAGAAGCGTCAGCGGCAAGCCGGTCGTGAGCCAATGGCTTGCGGCCTTTGCCGTGGTGATGCCTTCGAGCGGCAAGGGTCCCAGAGCCAGAAGATCGAGCGTGCCGTCGTCGAGATCCGGCTGGAACAGGCGGTCCAGTCCCAGCAGCGCTGCAAGCACCGCCGAAACCCAGATCACACCGCCGGCAATGCGCGCGAGCAGGGCTGGATCGCTGCCGATCCCAAGCGGCATCAGGATCGCAACCGCAACGAAGAACCCAAGCGACAGGGCGGCATTGCCGCCCGCGCGAAAGGCGAGGCGCACGTCGCGGGCCAGCAGTGTTGCGAATGCGCTCACGCGAGGCTCAATGTCCGGCAATCGAACGGCATCGGATCGTGCGTGGCGATGATGGCGATGCCGCCGCTCGCGACGTGGCCGCGGATGGCCTGCGCGGCAAGCGAGCGTCCGTTCTGGTCGAGCGAAGCGAATGGCTCGTCCAGCAACCATAGAGGACGGGAAACAAGCTGCAGCCGCGCCAGGGCAAGCCGCTTCCGCTGTCCAGCAGAGAGGTAGCGACAGCCCAGATCGGCCAGCGACGCAAGTCCGACGTTTGCCAGCAGAGCTTCGATCGCCGTTGCATCGGCACCGAAGAACTTTGCGACGAAACGAAGGTTCTCCCGTGGCGAGAGCTGCGCCTTGATTCCGTCCTGATGAGCGAACCACCCGACGAGCGGTCGCCGGTCCTCGGCCTCGCTTGTTTCTCCAGTTTCGCTCACCGTTCGGACGCGGCCCGAGGCTTGCGCCAGCAATCCGCCCAGAATTCGCAACAGCGACGTCTTTCCCGATCCATTCGGCCCAAGCACAGTCATCGCCTCGCCGGCAGACACACGAAAACTCGCGTCGCGAAAGACGAGACGTCCACCACGGATGCAGGTGAGGGACTCGGCTTCGAGTGATTGGAGCGTCGGCATCAATACATGTGCTGGCCGCCGTTGATCGACATCGTCGAGCCGGTGACGAAGCCGGCATCGTCGGCGACGAGGAACAGCACCCCGCGCGCGATCTCGTGCGCCTTGCCAAGGCGGCCGACGGGAATGCGCGCCACGATCTTTTCGAGCACATTGGCGGGCACGGCAGCGACCATGTCGGTGTCGATGTAGCCCGGCGCGATGGCATTCACCGTCACGCCCTTGGCCGCACCTTCCTGCGCCAGCGCCTTGGTGAATCCGTGGATGCCGGACTTGGCAGCAGCATAGTTCACCTGTCCGTATTGTCCGGCTTGTCCGTTGATCGATCCGATGTTGACGACGCGCCCGAAGCCGCGCTCCAGCATGCCTTCCCACACCGCTTTCGCCATGTTGAAGCAGCCGCCGAGATTGGTATCCATCACCTCGTCCCAGCCCTGGCGTCCCATTTTTCGCATGGTGCCATCGCGCGTGATGCCGGCGTTGTTCACGAGGATGTCGACGGGGCCGAGATCGGCAACAACCTTGGCGACGCCGCTGACGCACTGGTCGTAATCAGCGACGTCCCATTTGTAGGCAGCGATGCCCGTGCGCTCGGTGAAGGCACGTGCCCGGTCGTCATTGCCGGCATAGTTTGCCGCGACCCGGCAGCCGGCTTCCTTCAACGCAACCGAAATCGCTTCGCCGATGCCCCGCGTCCCGCCAGTGACAATTGCAACCCGCGCCATGATCGCTCCCTAGGCTTGTGCCTAGCCGCAAAATGCCGCGAACGCCGCTTAGGGTAAACCCCACAAATCGCGGTTTCAGCCGCGTTTTCTCCGCCGCCGGCCGGGGAATTTCCTGTCCTATCGCACCTGCAAAAAGAGGTCTGGACAGGGGATAGGAGGGATGCTGTGCTTGGCGGCGTTGGAGCGCCCCGTGGCGCATTACCCTCGAAACGGTCTCACGTGACGGAAGAGCGTTCAAACACGGACGAACCGGTCGTCATCAAGAAGTACGCCAACCGGCGTCTCTACAACACCCAGACCTCCAGCTATGTGACGCTCGATCACCTGGCGGAGATGGTCAAGGAAGGCGTGGACTTTGAGGTGCGCGATGCGCGCACCAGCGAGGACATCACCCGCTCCGTGCTGACGCAGATCATCGTGGAAGAGGAAGCGAAGGGACAGAACCTGCTGCCGTTGCGCTTCCTCAGGCAGTTGATCCGGCTCTATGGCGATAGCCTGCAGGCTTTTGTGCCGGGCTACCTCGATCTCTCGATGGAAAATTTCGCCAAGAATCAGGATGACATGCGCAACCGCATGGCCGAGGCCTTCGGCGGCGGCTCGCAGGTGCTCGAAAACATGACGCGCCAGAATCTGGCCATGTTCGAGCGCGCCATGAAGATGTTCACGCCGTTCGGCACCCGCGAAACTGCAAATCGTCCCGCCAACGGCCATGGCACCGGCGCCAGCCCGGAACAGCCCAAATCGCAGGACGATCTGGCGGCGCTGAAATCGGAAATCGAAGCGATGCGCCGGCAGTTGGCGGAACTGGCCCAGAGCCGCAAATAGCGGCTAGCCCTTGCTCCAGCTCGGCTCGAGCTCCGGCTCGCCGAGATGGAACCCCTGGAAGTAATCGACACCGAACTGCTCAAGCAGATCGGCTTCCTCGGCCGAGCCGACCCACTCGGCGACCGTCTTCAGGTTGAAGTTCTTGGCGAGGTCGACAAGCGTGCGCACGAAGATCTGGTTGTCCGGCGACGACACCAGGCCGCGGATGTAGGAGCCGTCGATCTTGACCATGTCGACGCACAGCATCTGCAGATTGCGGAACGAGGTGTAGCCGGCGCCGAAATCGTCGATGGCGACGCGGCAACCGAGCTCGCGCAGATTCGAGATGAAGCGCGCGCTCTCCTCGAAATCGTTCAGGGCGGCCGTCTCGGTGAGCTCGACGATGATGCGCTCTGCCACCGAATGGTTGGCGCGCACGTAATTGATGAAGGATTGCAGCCAGGACGGATCACCGGCCGTGGTGCCGGAAACATTGACGGCAAGGTGCACCTGCGGATTGGCGTGCAGCTTGGCCACCATCATCTCTAGCGCGTGCCGGTCGACCAGCCGGACGAGACCGAGTTGTTCGGCGGCTGGAATGAATTGTCCGGCGCTGATGATCTCGCCGTTTGTCCCGATCATGCGCAGCAGGCATTCGTGATGGACGGTCTCCCGGCTCTTCGCGGCGACGATCGGCTGGTAGGCGAACACAAGGCGATTTTCATGCAGCGCCGCGACCACATCGTCGGCGATCGCCATCAATCGCAGCCGCGCCGTCTCGCGCTGCGCCGATTTCGCATACATCGCAAACCCGTCGCGGCCCTTGCTGCGCGCCTGCTCGAGCGCCTCTTCGGCGCGCAGCATCGCTTCCTGGCTCGAGGCTGCGCTGACCGGCAGGCAGACGGCGCCGACGCTGATCGTGGCGGACACGGTTCCCGAACGCGTCGAGATGACATTGCTGCGAACGGATGCGCGCAGCCGTTCGGCAACCAGTGCGATCTCGCGTTCGTTGCAATTGCCGACGAGCAGGCCGAACTTGTTTCCGGCCGTGCGCCCGATCACATCGGTGTTGCGCAGCGAAGAGGACAGGCGCTCGCCGACCGCGACAATCACTTCATCCGCGGCACCAAAGCCATAGGCATCGTTGATCACCGCCAGCCGGTCGATGGAGGCGACCAGATAGGCGCAGGTTCGCGACTCCGCTTTCGCCGTCGAGATTGCGTCGGACAATTCCGATCTCAGACTGGTGCGATTGAGGTGACCGGTCAGTTCGTCGCGCGTGGCGAGGTAGTGCAGGCGCTGAGCGTCGCGCACGCGCTCGGTGACTGTCCGGATCGTGCCGACAAGGCGTTCCGTGCGGCCGTCCGCGCCGGCCACGCGCACGCCACGCATGTCGATCCATTCGGAGCCGAGCGGCGAGCTGGTTTCGAACTCGAATTCGAATGTCGAATCGGCGGACGAGATTTCATCGACGAGCGAGCGCAGCTTCGCTCTGGCGTCGTCGTTGATCCAGGAGCGGAAGAATTCGCCGCGATTGATCCGCGCGGGATCGCCGTGAAAGGACAGCAGCTCGGTGGCGCCATCCCAGACGATGGTGTCATCTGCCAGGGTCCAGTCGAAGGCCGCTTCGCGCGCTCCCGCTACCGCGAGCCGCAAACGCTCGGCATCCTGCGCCGCGGCCAATGTCGACAGTCCGTCGACCGGCCTTTTCGCGAGTGACTGACCTTGCACTACCCACCGTCCTGGCCGGTTTTTCCGGCACTGGCAGCGATCATTGCGGTGGGCGCATTAAAAAACCTGAAACTTCTCAGCATTGTCGGCCGTTTAGGACCGACGGCCCGGGCTTTGCCTTAAGAACTGGTTATGGGGACCAACGCGGCACTTGCGATTCTTCCGATGACGGCATCCGACGCGTGGCGCCGCAAACCGTGCATGGACGAATTTCTCCGCCGGGACAAAGCCTATCGTGGTAAAGGCCGCGCATCCAACGCGCGGCAATCGGTGGACGATTCGTCAACGCGGGAGCTTCGTGCGTCCCACCCTGAGACAGTTGCGTACGATCCGCTCTGGGACGGACCGCGTCTGGTGCCGGCCTTTGTCGCACAGATCCTCGGGCAGTACGCGTCTCCGGCCGTCAATCCGGACAGGGCGGCCGGCTACGAACCATCCGGCCTGCAGGGCGGGCGCTTGATCGACATTCGGATCTGACGGTCAGCGGCCAGAATCGGTATCAAGGTGATCGAGCATCGCCGCGCCGACGATGCGGCCATGACCGCTGTCGAGCTGCAGGACAACCGCAATGCCGTCATGGCCGGCGCCCGTGTCGCTGCGCGGCAGATCAAGGGCAAGCGGGCGGCCCTTCCAGATGCCGATTGCGCGAATCTGCCGGACGACGTTGTGGTAGGTGATCGTGCGGCCTGAATTCTCGCCGTCATGAATGCTGACGGTGGCCTGCGGCAGGACGCGAAACATCCAGATCGTTGCCTCGCGATCCGAACCATCGCCTGCTCCCACTGCGATATGAACGACCTGGCGGTTGGCATTGAGATCGACCGGAATCGACTGCATGTCGCCAATCCGCGCCGTGATGGCGGCTTCGACCGCCTGCTCGCGGCTGCCGATCACATCCGTTGCGCCATCGACGATGATTTGCGGCGTGTAGACACCGCCGCGCCCCATCATCTGCGCGTAGGCTTTCTGCCGGCTCGTGTCGGCCTCGCTGGCGAGCGTGTCTTTCCAGCCCAGCATGTCCCAGTAGGTGACCGGAAGACTCAGCGCCAGAATGTCGTGACGCTGGGCAAGCTGGCCGAGAAAGGCATCGGCCGGCGGACAGGAGCTGCATCCCTGGCTGGTGAACAGCTCGACCACGACGGGCCGGCCGCGCCTGGCATCGGCGGGATGCCCGGCGTAGCCCGGAACCGCCAGCGCGAGCGTCGCCAGCAGGCCCAGAACCATGGCCAGGATAGCCCGAATGATCGACATGGCCCCATACCTATAGGGGCAGGCCGCAATCCTTCCAGTCACTTCGGCTTGAACCCACCCCGCACAAGCTTAATGCCCCACAGAACCAAATGACACAACTTCGTGCCTCGGTCAGGCCGCCAGAAGGCTCCGGACCATGTAGGGCAGGATGCCGCCGTTCTGGAAATAGCCGATTTCGTCCGCAGTCAGGATCATCAGATAGAGGGGCAGCGGGGCAGTGCGGCCATCGGGATGGTGAATGGTGGCCGTGATCTTCATGCGCGGCGTGATCTCTGCCGGCAGCGGGATGTCGATCGTCTCGCGCCCGGTCAGCCCATAGTCGTGACGCGTCTTCCCGGCCTCGAAGGCGAACGGGGCGATGCCCATGCCGATCAGATTCGAGCGGTGGATGCGCTCGAAATTCTCGGCGATCACGGCACGCACGCCCTGCAGCTTCGGTCCCTTGGCCGCCCAGTCGCGCGATGAACCCGTGCCGTATTCCTTGCCCGCGACGACGACGGTTGGAATGCCATCCTTCTGATAGCGCATCGCGGCATCGTAGATCGGCATCTCTTCGCCGGTTGGCTGCGAGGACGAATAGTAGATGGTGTTGCCGCCTTCCTTGCCGCCCATCATCTCGTTCCTGATGCGGATATTGGCGAAGGTGCCGCGCACCATGACCTCGTCATTGCCGCGGCGCGCGCCATACGAATTGAAGTCCGCATACTGGACGCCATGCTCGATCAGGTATTTGCCGGCCGGGCTATCCTTCTTGATCGAACCGGCGGGGCTGATGTGATCGGTGGTGATGGAGTCGCCGAACAAGGCGAGGATGTGGGCCCCCACGATCTTCGACGTCGCCCCGGGCCGTTTCTCCATGCCGCGGAAATAGGGCGGCCGCTTCACATAGGTCGAGGCTGAATCCCACGCATAGTTCTTGCCGCCGCGAACCTTCACCTTCTTCCAGTTCGCCGCGCCCTCGAACACATTGCCATAGCGCATGCGGAAACTGGCCGACGTGACCGATTTGCGGATCGTGTCGGCAATTTCCTTGGGCGAGGGCCAGATGTCCTTCAGATAGACCGGCTTCTTCTTGCGGTCATAACCGATGGGATCACTGGCGAGATTGACGTTCATGGAGCCCGCAAGCGCGTAGGCGACGACGAGCATCGGCGAGGCGAGATAGTTCGCGCGCACCTGCGGATGCACGCGTCCTTCGAAATTGCGGTTGCCGGACAATACCGACGCCACCACCAGATCGCCTTCGTTCACGGCGTCGGCGATCGGATCGGGTAGCGGCCCCGAATTGCCGATGCAGGTGGTGCAGCCATAGCCGACAAGCTGGAAGCCGAGCTTGTCGAGATATTTGTTGAGGCCTGACTTCGCGAAGTAATCCGTCACCACCTGGCTGCCGGGCGCGAGTGACGTCTTCACCCATGGCTTTACATCGAGGCCGCGCTCGACCGCGTTGCGCGCCAGAAGGCCCGCGCCGATCATCACGCTTGGATTGGAGGTGTTGGTGCAGGATGTGATCGCTGCGATCACGACATCGCCATTGCCGACGGAATAATCCGTTCCGGCGACCTTCACGCGCGGCTGAGCCTCTTCCTTCTTGAAGAAATTCGTCAGCGCCGCGCGGAATTCGGTTGAAGCCTTTGTGAGGGAAACGCGGTCCTGCGGACGGCGCGGACCGGCAAGGCTCGGCTCGACCGATCCCAGATCGAGCGACAGTGTGTCGGTGAACACGGGATCGGGCGACTTCGCCGTGCGGAACAACCCTTGCGCCTTGGCGTATTTCTCGACCAGGGCAACGCGGCTCGGCTTGCGGCCGCTGATCTTCAGATAGCGTAGCGTATCCGCATCGATCGGAAAGAAGCCGCACGTGGCGCCGTATTCCGGCGACATGTTGGCGATGGTCGCGCGATCCTCGACCGTCATCTCATCGAGGCCGGGGCCGTAGAACTCGACGAATTTGCCGACCACGCCCTTCTCGCGCAGCATCTCGGTCACAGTCAGCACAAGATCGGTGGCCGTCACGCCTTCGCGTAAGCCTCCGGTCATGCGGAAACCGATCACTTCGGGAATGAGCATCGAGATCGGCTGGCCGAGCATCGCGGCCTCCGCTTCGATGCCGCCAACACCCCAGCCCAGCACGGACAATCCGTTGACCATCGTCGTGTGACTGTCGGTGCCGACCAGCGTATCGGGGAACGCGTATTCGACCGTCTTGCCGCTTTCCTTCGCCTTGCGCGTCCACACCGTCTCGGCGAGGTATTCAAGATTCACCTGATGGCAGATGCCGGTGCCCGGCGGAACGACGCGGAAATTCGCGAACGCCTGTTGCCCCCAGCGCAGGAACGCGTAGCGCTCCAGATTGCGCTGATATTCTTTCTCCACATTCTGCTTGAACGCATTGCGGCTGCCGAAATTGTCCACCATCACGGAGTGATCGATGACGAGATCGACTTCGGCGAGCGGATTGATCTTTTCCGGATCGCCGCCAAGATCCTTCATGGCATCGCGCATGGCGGCGAGATCGACGACCGCCGGAACGCCGGTCAGGTCCTGCATCAAGACGCGCGCGGGACGGAACGCGATTTCCTGATCGGATGTCCTGGTTTTCAACCACTGCGCGACGGCGCGAATGTCATCAGCCGTGACGGTTTGCCCATCTTCATGCCGAAGCAGATTCTCGAGTAGCACCTTGAGTGAGTAGGGCAACCGGCCGATGCCGGAGAGGCCGTTCTTCTCGGCAGCGGTGAGGCTGAAATAGGCATACGTTTTCCCGCCGACCGTCAGGGTGCGGCGGGCTTTGAAGCTGTTGAGGCAGGGCATGTGATGGAGCTCCGGGTCCGGAGTTGTGGAATGGCGGCTGATTTAGTCAGATTCCCTCTCCATGTCATGCCTTTTGTGAGCTGAAAGGATTGGGCGATGAGCGAGGCGGTGCGAAGCGAAAGACAAGGGCCGGTGACGACCATCATTCTCGGCCGGCCAGATGTGCGGAACGCCGTCGATGGTCCGACCGCAGATGCGCTGGCAAGTGCCTTTCTCGACTTCGAGCGCGATGACTCCGCTTCCGTTGCCGTGCTGTGGGGCGAAGGCGGAACGTTTTGTGCCGGAGCCGATCTGAAGGCCATCGCGAGCGGCTGCGGCAATCGCATTCAGCCGATCGAAGCGGGCCGCAATGATCGCCTTGCATGTGATGCACCGATGGGGCCGACGCGCATGCTGTTGTCGAAGCCGGTCATTGCCGCGATTTCCGGCTATGCGGTTGCCGGCGGGCTTGAACTCGCGCTGTGGTGCGATCTGCGCGTGGCCGAGGAAACGGCCGTGTTCGGCGTCTTCTGCCGGCGCTGGGGCGTGCCGCTGATCGACGGCGGCACGGTGCGGTTGCCGCGGCTCATCGGCCAATCCCGTGCGCTCGATTTGATTCTTACCGGCCGCCCTGTCGATGCAAAGGAGGCACTCGCGATCGGGCTTGCCAATCGCGTCGTGCCGCCGGGCCAGGCGCGCACCGCCGCCGAAGCTCTTGCCCGTGAAATCGCAGGGTTTCCGCAAATCTGCATGAAACATGATCGATTGTCCGTGTACGAGCAGGGATCGCTCGATTTGATCCCGGCCATGCAGAATGAATTCGATCGCGGGCTTTCGACGCTGCGCAGCGGCGAAGCGGTTTCCGGCGCAGCGCGGTTTTCCGAGGGAAAAGGCCGCGGCGGCCGCTTCGACGACCTGCAATCTTAAATTTGCCCGATTTCTTCGCGACGCTTCAGGGCTTTGCTGGCGCGGGGGTCGCCACAACGGATATCAGGGCGACCAGACTCATGTCGAAGGCATTGCTTGCGATTTGTGTTTTCGCGGCGATTGCCAGCGCCGAACCTTGCCTCGCCCAATCCGATCTCGTGGAGCGGCTTTCGATCGAGCGGCTCGGCAGTATCCAGCCCGGTGCTTATGTCGCGGGTGACCGCATTCATTTCACCATTGGAGCCTTCGGCGGCAACTACCTTTTGCGTTTCGACGGCGATCCGGAAGTCTTTGCGCTGTATGCCGATCGCACGTCGCTTGGCGGCCGCATTCTGAAATATGACTCCGGTGAGACCGCCATTCGCACCGCAAGCTGGGGCGGCATCACGCTGTACACGGATGGAAGCCCCAACGGTCTTCCCGCTGTGCGTTCCGGGGATGCGGCCGTGCCCCAGCTTCCCGTTGTTTCCGTGAGCCAGATGCAGGCTGTCGCCGGAGATGAAAGCGAGCACCTCGCCTATGCACGAAGGCTTCGGGTGATTTTCACAGCGGACTGGAGCGTTCTCGAAACGAGCAGCGCGCTCCGATCGACAGCTCTTGATGCATTGGAGAATGCCGCGCGCGGCATTGAGCGTTTCACACACGCCAGTGCCGGCCGCGAGACGATATCGGATCATGTTACGACCGTGACGCTGGCGACGGCCATGCGTCCGACTTTGCGTTTGTACGACAAGACGCTGATCGTGACGTTCAATCCGGATCGCGGCTATTTCGGCCGGGCTTCATCGCGCGCCATCGCCAGAGCGCTGATGCTCGTGCTGCCCGCAAGCAAGCGCTAGATCGTCTCGTCGGTTCGCCATGGTGGCGCGGTGCCGCGCCGGATCAGCGCTATCACGCCGGCAAACACGGAGCGCGCATCGTCGAGCGCATCATGTTCACTGCCGGAAAACTCGGCGCCGCAGATTCGCGCGACATCGCAGGCGTGCAGTCCGGCCGCGTCGATTCCGTTCGCCGCAAGCCAGGGAACGATGTTCACGTAAGCCGGCAGCGGTGGCGCGTCCGCGATGCCGTACAGGCGCAGGTTCTCCATCAGCACGAGATCGTCGCGGCCAAACGCGCAGATGACTCCACTGCCGGCGAAATCCACGAATTGGCGATAGGCATCGCTGAAGTCCATTCCGCGCGCGGCGATGTCCCCGTGGCTGATACCGGTCAGGCGTTCGAGGTAATCCGAAATCTTGGCGTTGATGCGCGGCCTGACCAACAGATTGAGCTCGCCGACCGGGCGGAGCGTGTCGGCATCGGTCTTCACGGCGCCGATCTGCACCACCTCCTTGAATTCACCTGGGGCGAGCCAGCGGCGCGCCAGCGAGCCTTCGAAGGCAGTGAACTCAAGATCGAAAAAGACAATCATGGAAAGACGATAGCTGTTGCGGCTAACACTTTGCCGAAGGTTAAGCGATTCTTAACAACCCGTGCGGACAGTGGGAGGCGCATGGTCGAAAGGGCCCTCGCATGGCGCTCGCTGTCAAGACACCGCCCGTTCTGGACGTCCCTTCAACGAATTCCGCAGCGCAAAAGATTTCCGATCTCGATCGGCTCGCGGCGCTGCATGCAAAAGCATTCGAGACCGCGCAGCTGGCCAGTCTGCTTGGCCGGACACCCTATTTCGTCGGTGCGCTGGCGATTGCGGCACTGGCCACCGCTTTGGCCGCGTCGCATCAAGAGGCATACCGCGTTGCGTGGCTCGCCCTTGTTGGTTTCCTGCTGGGCATCGATGCATATCTCGTTCGTGGCGCGATGCGTGCGCCGTTCCAGCTCGAATCGTTGCGAAGCTTCGCGGCGCAGCAAAATTGGGTGCTATTGGCGCTCGGCGCGGCATGGGGATGCGGAGCCGCGATCATGCCGGTCGGTTCGTCGGAGCTCCCGGCAATCGCTTTCGGCATCGGGGCAGCGGTGCTTGCGGCAGGGATATTGCGTCTGCGCGAACCCTCGTTTCATTTTGTTGCCGCGACGGGCTGCTGCAGCGCAATCGTGGTGTGGATGCGAAGTCCCGGCGACCTGGCTCTCCCTGGCCTGATTCTGCTGGGCTGCGCAGCGATCCTGACCGTCCAGCGGATCGTGGAGGCGCGGCAGACCGTCCAGCCGGCGCCATTCGGAGTTCCGTCGCCGCTCCGTTCCTAGTGCGAGAGCCGATATCGCCTCTTTCGATTCTTCAACCGCGGCGCTAGCTTCCCGCCCCAATTCATGGATTGCGGACGCCTGCGCTTCTGCCGGTGGCGTTTCCTGGACGAATAGGTCGACATGGCAAAGGATTCTGCGCTCGCGGCACGCGAGAAGCCTGCATCGCCAAGTCAAATGAGCGAGGACGATCTGGCGCTCGAGCGCGTGGGAGAGGCGCGTTCCCGCCTGCCCGCCGAAGAGCAGAGGCTGTTTGACGCGATCTTTCGTGGCGCTCCGCCGGAAGACGTCACCCGCTACGACGCGGCCTCGCTTGCTGCCTTGGCCTCCCTTGTTTTCGAGGCGACGAGCAGCAGAGCCGCCGGCCAAACGCTGGTTCGTCTCATCCCGTTTGTCGCCAACGGGAGCCGGAGCGAGACCATTCTTGTTGCCGTGAACGACGACATGCCGTTCCTGTTCGACTCTCTTATGGGCGAACTCAGTGCGCGCGGCCTGCGCGTGCAGGCCCTGTTTCATCCCATCGTTGCCGAGAAGCGCGGAACGAATGGACGTCGCGATCCCGCCGGAACGTCAGTCCGGGAAAGCCTGATTGTTCTTGCGCTTCATGCCTTGAGCGATGAAACACGCGCGGGCGTCGCCGAGGCCGCGAGCTACATCTTCTCGCAGGTCAGACTTGCGGTCGCCGATTGGCCGAAGATGCTTTCGCATCTGCGCGAGACGATCGGCGGCTTGCGCAGCCATCCGCCCAAGATCAACGCGGAAATCGTCGAAGAAAGTGCCGCGTTTCTCGAGTGGCTCGCGGACAATCATTTCACGTTCCTGGGCACGCGCGATTACGTTTACAGGGACCGGGATGGCGGACGGCTCGACGCGATCGAAGGCTCCGGGCTTGGAGTGCTTTCGAGCATGGAGAACCGCGTTATCCGGCGCGGCGAGCGGCGTGGCGAGCTGACGTCGGAAATCATAGGGTTCCTCTCGCAGGCCGAGCCACTGATCATCACGAAATCAAACGAGCGTTCGGTCGTCCATCGCCGCGTCCACATGGATTACGTCGGCGTGAAAACATACGACACGCGTGGCAACGTGACCGGAGAGCGCCGCTTCGTCGGGCTGTTCACATCCGGCGCCTACAGCCGCAGGCCGTCCGATATTCCGCTGCTGAGACTCAAAGTATCGCGGGTGGTCGAGCGCGCCGGCTTTCGCCCCGACAGTCACGATGGCAAGGCACTCGCGCATATCCTCGATTCCTTTCCGCGCGACGAACTGTTTCAGATCAGCGAAGACGAGCTGTTCGAGACGGCCCTGGGCATCCTGCGGCTTGGCGAGCGGCCGAAGGTCCGCGTTTTCGTGCGCTGCGATCGCTTCGATCGGTTTGTGTCAGCGCTCGTCTACGTGCCGCGCGACCGCTATGACACGCACGCCCGCGAAAAGATTCACGCGATCCTTGGGAAGGCCTTCAACGGTCGCATGTCGGCCTCGAATCCGACGATCGACAATTCGGTGCTTGCGCGAGTGCACTACATCATCGGCCGCAAGGAAGGGCCGCGGCCGAAAGTCGACGTGCGCGAGCTGGAATCGGAGATCCGAAAAGCGATCCGGACCTGGGAGGACGGATTTGCGACCGCGCTCGTTCGCGTGCACGGCGAAGCGCGCGGCATGGAGCTGTTCGCCCGCTACGGCAATGCCTTTCCGGCGCGCTATCGCGACGCGTACACGGCAGACGAAGCCGTGCGCGACCTCGACGAGCTCGAGCAGATCGGATCGGCAGACTCTGTCGGGATCACGGCGCGTGCCTACCGCGAAGCCAACGATGCGCACAGCGCCCTGCGGCTGAAGATCTATGTACGCGGCGGCGTGATGCCGCTTTCCGCTTCGCTTCCGGTTTTCGAGAATCTTGGCTTCCGCGTCATCGCCGAAGACAGCTATCCGCTCAGCCTTGAGACAGGAAGGGGCTGGAAGGGCGACGCGGCTGTTCTCGATTTCCTGATGGAGCGGGCGGACGAAGGCGCGGCCAACCTCGAGGACATCAAGCAGCCGGTGGAAGACGCGTTCCAGGCGATCGTTTCGGGCCGGGCAGAGAATGACGGCTTCAATCGCCTTATCATCGGCGCTGGAATCGACTGGCGCTCGGTCAACATCGTGCGCGCTGCCGCGAAATATTCCCGGCAGGCAGGCTTTGCGTTCAGCCAGGAGTACATCGAGCAGGCTGTGGCGCGGAATCCGGACATTGCACGGCTGATCGTCGAGCTGTTCGATGCGCGTCACAATCCGAGCGGCGAAGGGAATGCGGAATCGGTACACAAGCGGATCGATGCGGCGCTGAACGATGTGCCGAGCCTGGATGACGACCGCATCATCCGGCGGCTGCGCAACATCATTGAGTGCAGCCTGCGCACGAACTTCTATCAGCACGACGTGAATGGCAGCTCGAAAACCTACCTTTCGATCAAGCTCGACTCCCAGAAGATCGAAGAGTTGCCGGCACCGCGCCCGCTGTTCGAGATTTTCGTGTATTCGCCGGAGGTCGAAGGAGTCCATCTCCGCTTCGGCAAGGTGGCGCGGGGCGGCATTCGCTGGTCCGACCGGCGCGAGGATTTCCGCACCGAAGTGCTGGGTCTGGTGAAGGCGCAGCAGGTGAAGAACGCGGTGATCGTTCCGGTCGGCGCGAAGGGTGGCTTCTACCCCAAACAGCTACCGCCCAACGGATCGCGCGAAGAGGTCCAGGCGGCCGGCATCGCGGCCTACAAGACCTTCATCAATGCCCTTCTCGATGTGACGGACAATATCGCGACCGACGGTGCGATCATCCCGCCGGTCGACGTTCGCCGCCATGACAGCGACGATCCCTATCTGGTCGTCGCAGCAGACAAGGGTACCGCGACGTTCTCCGACATCGCCAACGGCATTGCGGAGTCCCGCGGCTTCTGGCTGGGAGATGCGTTCGCGTCCGGCGGCAGCCACGGCTACGATCACAAGAAAATGGGAATCACGGCGAAGGGCGCATGGGTGGCTGTGCAACGCCATTTCCGGGAGCTCGGCCGCGATATCCAGAATGAACCGTTCACTTGCATCGGCGTCGGCGACATGTCCGGCGATGTGTTCGGCAACGGCATGCTGCTGTCGAAATGCACGAGGCTCGTTGCTGCGTTCGATCATCGCCACATCTTCATCGATCCGGATCCTGATGCGGCATCGAGCTGGACCGAGCGCAAGCGGATGTTCGATCTGCCGCGCTCGAGTTGGGACGACTACAACAAGTCACTCATTTCCAAGGGCGGTGGCGTTTTTTCCCGTACGCTGAAGGAAATTCCGCTGTCGCCCGAAGTGCAAAGACTGACTGGCCTGGTTGCACAGAAGGCATCGCCCGTCGAGGTGATGAAGGCCCTGCTGAAGGCCGAGATCGACCTGCTGTGGTTCGGCGGCATCGGCACGTTCATCAAGTCCAAGTCACAGACCAATCTCGATGTGGGGGATCGCGCCAACGACGCCGTGCGCGTGAATGGCGGCGAGGTTCAGGCAAGGGTGATCGGAGAAGGCGCCAATCTCGGCGTCACCCAGCTTGGCCGCGTGGAATACGCGCGCAGGGGCGGCCGCATCAACACCGACGCCATCGACAATTCGGCGGGAGTCGATACCTCCGACCACGAAGTCAACCTCAAGATCCTCTTCAGCGGACCGATGCGCCGCAACGAAGTCTCGCCGGCCGAACGCGACAAGCTGCTCGAGCAGATGACGGATGATGTGGCAGCACACGTGCTGAAGGACAATTACGACCAGACCCTGGCATTGTCGGTGGCCCAGGCGAGGGGCCTTCACGATCTCGATGCGCAGGGACGTTTCATGCGCGATCTGGAGCGTCGTGGGAAACTCAGCCGCGCCGTCGAGTTCCTCCCCGATGACGAGTCGCTGCGCAAACGCGGCCAGGAAGGGGTTGGGCTGACGCGGCCTGAACTTGCCGTGCTGCTGGCTTACGCCAAGCTCGACCTCGACCCGGAGCTGCTGGAAAGCGATCTGCCGGACGACGCTTATTTCGGATCGGCGCTGGCCAACTACTATCCGCGCCTTGCCGTGGAAAAGCTGCCCGGCGAATTGCCCAACCATCGCCTGCGCCGCGAGATCATCTCGACGGTGATCACCAACCGCATCGTCAACATGGCGGGTCCTGTGTTCATCCATCGGATGAAGGAAATCTCGGGGTCGCCGGCCGCGCGCGTCGCGCGCGCTTTCGCCGTCGCCGAAGGCGCCTTCCGGCTCGACGCGCTAAAGGCGCGGATCGATGCACTCGACTACAAGGTGCCGGCGGATGTGCAGACCGGCATGTACACTGAAATCGCCGAACTCCTGCGGCGGTCGGGCTTCTGGTTCCTGGTCAACATTCCCGCCAACGCGGATCTCGCCGAAACCGTGGCGCGCTATCACGCCGGCGTCGAAGCCTTGCGCGGGACGTTCTCGTCGCTCGTGTCGGATTATGAAATGCAGGACACGATGGCGCGCATCACCGGCCTGATGCAGGCGGGTGTGCCGGAAGACCTGGCGCATGACGTGGCCGCGCTCCCACTGTGGGCGACCGCGCCGGAGATCGCCCAATTGGCATACAGCCGCAAGCTCGATGTCGATCTCGTCGCCGGCGCGTATTTCAGTATCGGCGCCATTGTCGGCATCGACCGCTTGCGCGGTCTCGCCTCGCGCATCGCCGCTACAGAGCACTGGGACCGGCTTGCCATCCGCCGGATCGCCGACGATCTCTTCTCGAGCCAGCGCGTCTTGACGTCACAGGCGTTGCGCGGCTTCGAAGGCGATCCGGTCGACCGCACGCGCGTGGATGGTTCAAAGGCGGCGGAAAAATGGGCCGGCGCTCACGAAGAAGCGCTCGCACGCACGCGAAGCTTCCTGGCCGAACTCGAACGCGGCGGCGAGTTGTCGATCGCGCGCCTGACACTCGCCAACAGCCAGATCCGAGAGCTGGCTTCGGAGTAAGTGTCAACCGGGCCCTTCGCCTGATTGATCGGTGTTCCTTCGCGGCTTAGGCCCGATCGATGCTCACGCACACCGCAGGTGAAGATGGCGGTGCCGGCTGCCCTTGCTGTCAGCCGACGGTTCTGGCCGCCGAGCAGCGGATCACGCGCGAGATGTCCCGCCGCGGCATGCTGGCAGGAACCGCGAGCGCGGTCGCAGGCCTCGGCCTCGCATCCGCGGTGGAGGCGGCGGTCGCGAGTCTGCCGATCGTGTTCACGAACTTCAAACTGTTCGACGGCAAATCCTCGGGCCTGCGCAGCGGTCTCAATCTCCTGATCGAGGGTGGCCGGATCAAGGATGTCGCGGGCGGCGCCACGGGCGCACCCGGAGGCGCCAAGATGATCGATTGCGGCGGGCACGTGCTGATGCCGGGGCTGATCGACGCGCACTGGCACACGATGTTCGCGGGCCTCGCGCTGACGGAATTGATGAAGTCCGACATCGACCACATCGTCCGGGCTGCCAGCGCGCAGGCCGAGCGGACACTGATGCGCGGCTTCACGACCGTCCGCGATTTGGGGGGACCAGCCTTCCCGCTGAAGAAAGCCATCGATGCGGGGCAGACCGTCGGCCCGCGCATCTATCCGAGCGGAGCGATGATCACCACGACCGGCGGCCACGGGGATATGCGTCCCGTCACGGATTTTCCGAGAAATCCCGCCGGGCCGCTGAGCAATGTCGAGCGCAGCGGAGGTGCTGCCATCGCCGACAGTGCCGACGAGGTTCGCCTGCGCGTGCGCGAGCAGTTTGTGTTCGGCGCGTCGCAGATCAAGCTGGTCGCTGGCGGTGGAGTCTCCTCGCCGCGCACAACGCTCGACATGTTGACCTTCACCGTGCCTGAGCTCCACGCGGGCGTTCAGGCCGCGGCCGATCGCAACACCTATGCGGCGGTGCACGCCTATCCGTCGGCCGCAATCCGAAGGGCGATCGAGGCCGGGACCCGGTGCATCGAGCACGGTCACCTGATGGATGACGCGACAGCGAAGCTGATGGCGGACAAGGGCGTGTGGCTCAGCACCCAGCCGTTCGTCGTCGAGGACGACGCCGAGCCGCTGACCGGCCAGAGCCATATCAACTTCCTGCAGGTCATCGCCGGAACCGGCAAACTCTACGCGCTGGCCAAGAAGTACGGGATCAAGACCGCCTTCGGTTCCGACATGCTGTTCTCCCCCCGGATTGCCGAGCGGCAGGGCATGATGCTGACGCATCTGAAACGCTGGTACGGCAATGCCGACATCCTGAAGATGGCGACGTCGGTCAACGCCGAATTGCTGGCGCTGTCGGGCCCGCGCAATCCCTATCCCGGAAGGCTCGGCGTCATCGAGAATGGTGCCTATGCCGACCTGCTCGTGGTCGCTGACGATCCGCTAAAGGACATCGATCTCCTCGCCGCACCCGACAAGAACCTTCTCCTCATCATGAAGAGCGGCAAGATTCACAAGGACATCCGCGCCGCAAAATGAGCGGCACGCATTCTCCGCGGCTGATTTTGGCCAATCCTGTCGGAGACCCTGTGGCCGGCGCAAGGCGCGCTCGTTGTAACATCATGCCGGTACAATAGCGCCTTCTGTGTATGGTCGAGTTTTCTTGAAGGGGCATTCGATGAAAGCGCAATTCAGCGCCGGTATTTTCCTGTTGCTGGCTCCATGCCTTGCCTACGGGCAGGCGCAACAGGCACCAAAGCCCGGGCCGGGAGTCCAGAAGCTCGCCTATTACATCGGCAGCTGGCAG
>DATIYG010000233.1:0-9926 GCA_035517755.1 Rhizomicrobium sp.
CCCCGCGCATCCACCCCGAACCTTCAGAGCCGCCCTTGGCCTTCTTCACCCATCCGCCGAGAAAGATCGCCTTCGTCGCCAGCGAGCACGCGACCGCCCAGGCCGCGCTTGCCGAGCTCTCCGGGCTCTACGGCAACGCCGCCCCCGAGGAGGCCGAGGTGATCGTGGCGCTCGGCGGCGACGGCTTCATGCTGCAGACGCTCCATGCCTTCATCGGCAAGAACAAGCCGATCTACGGCATGAATTGTGGCTCCGTCGGCTTCCTGATGAACGAGTACCGCACGGAGGATCTGCAGGTTCGCCTGGCCCAAGCGGAGTCCGCACAGGTTCATCCCTTGCGCATGCGGGCGGCGACGAACGGCAAGCCGGTCGAGGCGCTGGCGTTCAACGAGGTGTCGCTGCTGCGCGAGACGCGTCAGGCGGCCAAGCTGCGCATCCTGGTGGACGAGAAAGTGCGCATCGGCGAACTCATCTGCGACGGCATCCTGGTTTCGACACCAGCCGGCAGCACCGCCTACAATCTGTCCGCACACGGACCGATCCTGCCGATCGATGCGGCGCTGCTGGCGCTGACGCCGATCAGCGCGTTCCGGCCGCGGCGCTGGCGCGGCGCACTCCTGCCGCACCGGGCGCGAACGCGGTTCGAGATCCTGGAAGCGGACAAGCGCCCGGTGAGCGCGGTGGCGGACGATTACGAAGTGCGCAACGTCACGTCTGTGGATGTCGAGGAAGACCGTTCGATCGCCATGACCATGCTGTTCGATGCCGGCCACAGCCTCGACGAACGCATCCTCGCCGAGCAGTTCATCGACTGAGCTACATCGCGTTGCGCAGCAGGGTCGAGGTCTGGGCGTAGCCGGCGTCCTCGCGAATGCGCAACAACTGGCCGTCCTTCGCATCCTCGATCCATGGCGTGACGGTCACGGGCGGATTGGCCCGCGCCAGGGCGATGGCTTCGGCAACCGTCTTGCCTTGCGCCAGCTTCATCACATTCAGCTTGGTGGGGAACACAAGCTTCCACGTTTTCCGCTCGGCGATGGCGCGATCCGGATTGATCCAGATCGAATCCACCGACTCCCGTCCGTCATGTGCGCCAGCGTGACCCGCAGGTGCGGCGGCGATGAAAAAATGCGTGTCGAAGCGCTTGGGCATGTTGAGCGGCGTGATCCAGTGCGCGAACGGAACAAGACAATCCATCGCCAGCCGCAGTTTCTCCGCACGCACCATTTCGAGCAGCGAAATTTCGCCCTTCTCCAGCGGATGCCGATAGCGGTCGAGCTTTGCGAGATGTTCGGCGGTGACGAAACCGCTGTTTCCCTCTTCGCGGGCGAACAGGATGCCGGATTCCTCGAACGCCTCGCGGATCGCTGCGGCCATCAGAGCGCGCGCTTCATCGGACAAGGCACCGCCGCCATCGATGTGGTCGCTGAGGCCCGCTTCGCGATCGCCCGCGTGCACTTTCCCACCCGGGAACACGAGCGCGCCGGCCACGAAATCGATCTGGTGATGGCGCTTCACCATGAACACTTCCATGCCCGCAGCGCCGTCGCGGACGATGAGGATGGTGGCGGCGGGAACGGGCGTGACGGAAACGGTGTCGGTCATAGGTGGCACTAGAGCACAGTTTTCCTGCGCTTAAACATAGCGAAGCAGTGACGTGCCGTCTCACCCTCCCCTTGAGGGAGGGTCGAAATTTGCGAGCGAACGCGAAGCAAACTTCGGGGAGGGGTGATGTACGATGGAATACCCCTCCCCGAAAAATCCTGCGCTGCGCTTCGGATTTTTCGACCCTCCCTCAAGGGGAGGGTATGAAAGGGTGCTGCGTCTCGGCGTTCTACGCCGATCAGCTCACCGGCTTGTCGAGGTCCGGCGGCGTCAGAGACGCGAGGATGTGCATGATGCCGGGAGTCAGCGCGACGCGCGCGTCCGGCGCGCCGCCGAGAAGCCCAAGCGACAGATCGGATTGACCGCTGGCATCCGTCAAATTGTAGGCGAGCTGGTCCTCGGACCACAGGCTCGACGGCGAAACGGCTGGCGCCGGTGCATGAGCCACACGTGCCGTGCCGGCGATCATCGCGCTGCCGTTCCCCGCCGGCTGCTTCAGCGCCCAGTTGTAAACTTCATGGACGGTCTTCGGCGATCCGTCGCGATGATAGAACACGTTGCGGTTGGCATCCGCGGCTTCCGGGAACGCATCGGCGGCGCTTGAATCCGGCTTGGCATTGTTCAGGCGGATCAGGCGGCAGGCGGCATCCGGCCCGAGGAAGTGGGCGGCATACAATTCGCCGCTGCACACGCTGCGGCCGAGGCGGCCTTCCATCTCGCAGCGGGAGTCGTTGGCATATTCGCCGGCCATCAGCGCGGCTGTCTTCGGATCGTTGCGCAAGCCGAGAATGGCCGAACGATCCGCCTTGTCGGTCACGTGATAGCGGCCGTCATCGTCCTGCGTGATGGCGTTGGCGTAGGAACCAAGGCCGTGCGCGGCGCCGTGCTGCTTGATCATGCCGAGCCAGGTCTGCTGCGTGAACTGGAAGAGACCGGCGGCGCTCGACGTGGACGCCTGCGCCGATGGCTTCAGGCTGCTCTCGCGCATGGCGGTGCCGAGCAGATAGTCGAAATTGGAGCCGGTGGCGGCGCTCGCCTGCTTCAGGGCGGCAATGACGTCGGACCGGTTGGCCGTGGCGGTGGTGGCTTCTGCCAGCATCGAGGTTCTCCTCGGGGGCAATGTCGCAAGGGCCGTGCCAGACCAGTGAACCGTCAAGCTATTGATTTTGCTTTTATATTTTAATCAAAAGGCGTGCGGCTGTTGGCTTCGACCCGGCAAATTCTTCCTTCACAGGCTCAGCACCTGAGCCAGCCGTCGTTCGAGATCTGATGTGGCATACGGCTTTGCCTCGCCTTTGCCCCACACTGGACCGGGCCACGCCTCGTCACCCGGATGGCGCGCCACCACATGCACATGCAGCTGCGGCACGAGGTTGCCCAAGGCGCCGACATTGATCTTGGTTGCGCCGATGAGCGTCTTCAGGCCCTTGCCGGCACGCGCGATCTCTTCCATCAGCACCATCCGCTCGGCGTGGCTGAGGTCGTGCAGTTCGACAAGATCGGCGCGGCGCGGAACGAGCACCAGCCAGGGATAGCGCGTGTCGTTCATCAAGAGCACGCGCGACAGCCCCCAATCCGCCACGAAGACCGTATCAGCCTCAAGGCGTGGATGGAGAGAGAATGCGCGCATGGAGGTGAACTCCTGTCCTGAGCACTCAGCCTGCCACCGACAACGCGAAGTTCGTCAGCGCCTCGCCCATGATAGGCCGATAGGACTCGCGATAGTGGTCGGTCTCGTCGCCGATCGCCTCCTCGACCCCGGCTGCGGCGACCATCGGTGCGGGATCGAACACCGGGATGTTCAGCCGCTGCGCCGTGGTCCTGAGCGTTTCGACGAAATCCGGCGGCCAGCTGACCGGACGACCGTCAGGCATGTAGCGGAAATGGCGGATGACGAGCCCGATGGGACAGGACAATTTCGATCGCAGCGCGGTGAGGCCGGCGGCGCTATCGGCGGGCGCGGAACGCGTTTCGTCGAGGATCGAGCGGATCAGTTCCGCATTGGGCGTTTCAGCAGGCAGCGCCTCAATCAGGGCTTGAGCATTTTTTGCCCGGGTGTCCTCGTCGAAAGCGCGCAAGCCTTTCACCCAGAGATTGGCAAGCCTCCGCTGCGCGGGTATCGCCCAAAAATGCGGCCTGATCAGGTTCTGGTTGATGCCGAACTGATGAAGGCTGTAACCGCGGTAGTTCAGCTCCGTGGCCGACGAGACCTCGACCAGGGCCAATTCGACATCGGAAAAATCGCGGGGTTGGCGGGTGCGCCGCAGTCTGGGCGCCAGAAAACAGTACGGCCGCAATTCGGGTGGTACGTCTGTCTCGCCCCGGAATATCTGCATGATCTGGAAAATCTGCGCAAAGTTATGGATTTGCTGAAGCGGTTTATAGTTGCCGGCAGAAAAGTGTTCTCGCCATGGCCGCCAAGCCCGAAGCGGCGTCAGGACCATGCAGCCGGCGAACAGAAGAACTGGCCTTGGCATTGAATCAGTACTGAGCGGGGTAGCGAGGGAACCGCAGGATTCTAGTTACGATCTGTCTTCCTGTGAAGCGTCCAACTGCGCTGCCGCGACCGGTCTCGAGCACTCAGCCTGGCACCGACAGCGCAAAATTGGTGATCGCCTCGCCCATGACCGGGCAAAAGGACGCGCGATAGTGATTGTCGTTGTCGCCGATTGCTTGTTTGACTCCGGCGCTGGCAACCAGCGGTGCCGGATCGAACACCGGGATGTTCAACTGTTGTGCCGCGCTCTTGAGCGTTTCGACGAAATCCGGCGGCCAGCTGACCGGCCGCCCGTCAGGCATATAGCGGAAATGCCGGATGACCAGCGCGATGGGGCAAGATAGCTTCGACCGAACCGCGGCGAGGCCAGCGGCAGGATCGGTCCGCGCCGCGCGTGTCTCTTCGATAATCGAGCGGACCAATGCCGCTTCCGGCATGTTCGCGGGCAGTGTCTCGATGAGGGCTCGCGCGTTCTTTGCCCGGCCCTCCTCGTCGATCCCCCGCAAGCTTTTTGTCCAAATGTCGGCAAGATTTTTCTGCTCGGGCGTCGTGCTCAGGAGCGGTTTGACAAGTTTCTGATTGAGTCCGAACAGATGGAGATTGTAGCCGCGGTAAGTAAGTTCGACCGGCGACGATACTTCCACCAGGGCCAGCTCGACGTCGGAAAAATCGCGGGGTTTGCGGACGCACCTGAGCTTGGGCGACACATGACAGAAGGGCCGCAATTCGACCGGCACGTTTGCCTCGCCCTGGAGAACCTGCATGATCTGCAAGATCTGCGCGAAATTGTGAATCTGCAGGATCGGCCGATATCTGCCAGCAGGGAAGTGTTCGCGCCAGGATGGCCAGGCCCGCAGCGACATCTGAACCATGCAGCCGGCGAACAGGAGCACCTGCCTTGGCATCGCCATGCTCTAGAATCCCAATCCCGCCAAAGGCAGGAGGCCCTGCCGCCAGGCCAGGAACCCGAGATACACCGCATAACAGATCACGAGCACCAACCCCTGCAACCGCGTCACCCGCCAGCCGATGGTGAGAAACAGCACCAGCACCACAGCGGATGCCAGCATCACCCATCCATCCTGCACCAGAGACGGCGAAATCGCGAGCGGATGAACAAGGGCCACGATGCCCAGCACCGCCAGCAGGCCGAAGACATTCGCGCCGATGAGATTGCCCACCGCCATGTCGACGTCGCGGCGCGCGGCAGCGATGACCGTCACCGCGATCTGCGGCAGAGACGCGCCAATGGCGAGCACGGTGAGCCCCGCGACGCCCTGGCTGACCCGAAAATCCCGCGCAATGTCGATGGCGCCGTGCACGGCATAGAAGGCGCCGAAATAAAGACACACGAGTCCGAAGGCGAACAGCAGCGCCGTGGTGGAAAGATTGGGCAGCCGGTCTCTCGCAAACAGACTGCCGCGTGTTGCAGAGATGGAAAGCGGCGTCGGCCTTCGCCAATCCGTGAAGAAACACACCAGAAGATAGACGGCGAGCATGCCGATCAGGGCAAGTCCGACGACTTCTCCCGCGCGTCCCTCCATCGCGGCCAGAACGGCAATGGCGCTCGCAAGGATCATGAATCCGCCATCGCGCAGCACCAGTTTTGGCGAGCCTGGTAGCGGTCGCATCATGGCGGCGGCACCGGCTGCGAACAGCGCATTGACGATATTGCTGCCAGCAATCGTCCCGAATGCCAGATCGCCGGAGCCATGCGCGGCTGCCTGAAGTGCGACCAGCAATTCGGGTGCTGCGGACATGGCGGAGACGATCAGCAGACCGATGAACAGCGGCGACATGCCGACCCAGCGCGCCATGCCGCACGCGCCGCGCAGCGCCGACTCGCCGCCGATGGCAAGCAGCGCGACACCGATCGCAAGAAATCCGTACGCCGGCACCAGACGCCCCGGTTAAATGGGCGGATCAGCAGAATCTCAGTGGACTGAACGATTCCAGTTCCGCCTCGCCTTTCATTACGAGACGGAACATGAGATCGGCAATGGCCGGCGCAAACAAAATCCCGTTGCGGAACTGGCCGGACGCAATGAAGAGATTTTCGACCGCGCTGCGGCCGAGGACCGGCAGATCGTCGGGCGATCCGGGCCGCAAGCCCGCCCAGTGCTCCGCGAGAGTCCAGTCCGTTAGGGCCGGCAAAACGGTTGCGGCACGATCGAACAGCCATTGCGCCGCAGCGGCCCTTGGCCGCGAATCGAAGCCGTCGCGCGAAACGGTCGCACCCACAAGCAGGCGGCCGCGGCGCGGCACGAGATAGACGCCGTTGCCCCAGATCACATGCTTCGGCAGCGCGGCGCCGATCGGATCGAGCGCAATCATCTCGCCTTTCACGGGGACGATGGGCGGGACGATTTCAGGCGGCAAGCCATCGATCTGGCCGCTCCACGCGCCTGCCGCGAGGATGAAGGCATCCGCCTTATGCAGAGCGAAAGGTGTAAGCGCACCGATCACGCGGCCATCATATATGTCGAAGCGAACGACCGCTTCGTTGGTCTGAAGATTGCCGCCGGCCCTGCGGAACGCGACCGTCAGTGCAATGCCGAGCGCGCGATTGTCGACATGGGCTTCATCCGGATCGTAAAGCGCGCCGAGGATGTCCGGCGCGAGCAATGGCTCGAGTGCGCGTGCGCCATCCGGCACCAGGAATTCCAGCGCCGGCGACCCTTTCGCACGCGCCGACAGCGCGGCCGCTTCATCCGCCGAGCGCGCGACGATCAGCGTTCCGTCCACGCGATACCCGACATCGATGCCGCTCGCCTCCTCGATCTCGCGGGCGAAATGCGGCCACATGCGGGCTGAGTGCTTGGCGAAATCCGCCTCCGCGCGGACGCTCTCGCCGGTTTCCGCCGTGGTCGAAATCATCCCGGCGGACGCCCAGGTGGCGCCGCGCCCCGGTTGCGCGCGTTCGAGGATCGTGACTTCGGCGCCGGCCGCAGCCAGCCGCCAGCCGATCGAAAGCCCCGCAACACCGGCACCGACGATGACGATTTTCATGGCGCGGACTTAAGGGTCTCGCCCCACCACGGTCAAATGGGGTGACGCGCCAAAATCCCGCTCCTATAGTCCGCGCCCGCGACAGGAGGATGTGATGGAAAAGGCATTGTTCGGCGCCGGCTGCTTCTGGGGCGTGGAGCATTTCTTTCGCGAGGTTCCCGGCGTGATCGATGCCGTCTCAGGTTACGCCGGCGGCAATGTGGATCATCCGACCTACAAGCAGGTGTGCAGCGACACCACCGGACACGCCGAAGTGGTGGAAGTCACGTTCGATCCGGCGAAAGTGTCCTACGGAAAGCTGGTCGAGCTGTTCTTCAAGATGCACGACCCGACGCAGCTCAATCGACAGGGGCCGGATTTCGGGACACAATATCGTAGCGTGATATTCGTGAATTCGCCTGAGCAGGAACGCGTGGCGAAAGAAGAGCTGGAAAAGGCGAAGGCATCGGGCCGCTATAAACGTCCCATCGTCACCGCCATCGAGCCGGCCAAGCCGTTCTGGCCGGCGGAGGATTATCACCAACGCTATTTCGAGAAGCATGGCGGGTCGTGCCACATTTCCTACGCGGAGCTTGAGCATCAATGAAGATCACGAGGGGGTTGGGGGCGGTTGCCATGGCGATCGGATTCTTGAGTACGTCTGCATACGGACAAATCTCGCGCGGTGACCGCTATTCGGGCGCCCCCTGGGCGACGCGTTCGCCGGTACTGGCACAGCACGGCATGGTGGCGAGCGAGCAGCCGCTGGCGTCCGAAGCCGCGGTGGAGGTTCTGAAGAAAGGCGGCAGCGCGGTGGATGCCGCCATCGCCGCCAACGCCATGATGGGGCTGATGCAGCCGGTGCTGAACGGCATCGGCGGCGATCTGTTCGCCATCGTGTACGATCCGAAAACGCACAAGCTCTACGGCTACAACAGCTCAGGCCGCTCGCCGAAGGGGCGCGATCTTGCAAAGATGATCGCCGAGGTCGAAGCGGCCTACAAGCGCGCCGGACTGCCGGTGAAGATGCACATCCCGCCGGTGGGTTCGCTCCCGATCACCGTGCCCGGCACAGTGGATGGCTGGTTCGCGCTGCATCAGAAATTCGGCAAGCTCAAAATGACGGACGACCTCGCGCCCGCCATTCACTACGCCACGATCGGCTTTCCGGTGACGCAGCTCATCGCGAACTACTGGAAAGGCAACATGGCCGCGTTCGAGAAGAACAAGGGTCTGATCGAGGAACTCGACAACGCCCGCCACACCTATCTCATTCCCGACGCGCATGGCGGGCACACGCCGGCCGAAGGCGAAATCTTCAGGAATCCGGACCTCGCGCACACGCTGTCGATGATCGCGAAGGGCGGACGCGACGTCTATTACAAGGGACCGATCGCGCACACGATCGATGCCTACTTCAAGCGCATCGGCGGCGATCTGCGCTACGAGGATTTCGCGGCGCATCGCGGCGAGTGGGTCGATCCGCTGTCGGTCAACTATCGCGGCTATGACGTGTACGAGCTGCCGCCGAATGGACAGGGCGGGGCCGTGCTCGAGATGCTGCAGATCCTGAAGGCCTATGACCTCAAAAAGATGGGCGCGGGTTCCGCGGACGCGCTGACGGCGATGCTGGAAGCCAAGCGTCTGGCGTTTGAGGATCTCGCGAAATGGTATGCCGATCCGGCCTTCGTGCATGTGCCGATGAAGGGACTGCTTTCGGATGCCTATGCCGATGAGCGGCGCAAGCTGATCGATCTTGCCCACGCCAACCCCAACATCGGCCCGGGCGATCCGAAGCTGCACGACGGTGACACCATCTATCTCACCGCCGCCGACAAGGACGGCATGATGGTGTCGCTCATCCAGTCCAACTATCGCGGCATGGGATCGGGGCTGGTTGCCGATCATCTCGGCTTCATGTTCCAGGACCGTGGAGAGCTTTATTCGCTCGATCCCAAAGCGGCGAATGTCTACGCGGCCGGCAAGCGGCCGTTCCACACCATCATTCCCGCTTTCATCATGAAGGACGGCAAGCCGTTCATGAGCTTCGGATTGATGGGCGGCGACATGCAGCCGCAAGGCCATGTGCAGATCGTCACCGACATCATCGACTTCGGGATGAACATTCAGGAGGCGGGAGACGCGGCGCGCTGGCGCCATGTCGGCAATGCCGAGGTGACGGGCGAGCCGTCACAAGGCATCGGCGAGGTGGAAATGGAATCCGGCTTTGATCCGGCCGTGAAGGCGGAACTGGAGAAGCGCGGATACAAGGTCGTGCCCGGCACCGGCAATTTCGGCGGCTACCAGGCGATCATGCGGGCGCCGAATGGCGTGTACTGGGGCGCGTCCGAAATGCGCAAAGACGGCGAAGTGATCGGGTACTGATCACTGACCCTTTGCGTTCTTCACGGCGAATTTCGTCGCGGTCGTCGTGCCGTCGCTGAATCTGAGCGTGACGTCCACGGATGCGCCAGGCTTCATCGCTTTGGTGGGGTCCATGCACATCAGGTGAAAATTACCGGGCGTGAAGCGAAACGTGGCACCGGCCGGAATCTCGATTTCGGAAACGTCCTTCATGGTGCTCATGCCGCCCATCTCCTTGCTTTCGTGCAGCATGAGCATGCCGCAGGCCGGCGACTCCGCTGCCGTCAGCTTGATCGTGGACTTGCCCATGTTGTGCAGCTCGAAATAGCCGCCGGCCGGCAGCTTCGCCGGCAGCGCGCGGAACCACGCATTGGTGATCATCACCTGCGCGGCCGACGCCGGCATTGCAACCGCAGCCGCGGCTGCGATTGCGGCAATCAGACTAGCCTTGGGCATAGGCGCCTTTCTCCTC
>DATIYG010000234.1:0-12697 GCA_035517755.1 Rhizomicrobium sp.
TTTGCGCGAAGGTGTCGATCCCGACCCGCGTCTGTCGTTCGTGGCGATCGAGGATGGCACGTTGCGCGGCTCGGTGCGTTTCTGGCCGATTGTCGTAGGCCAGGATCCCGTGCTGTTGCTTGGTCCGCTTGCCGTGCAATCAGATCAGCGCGGACGTGGCATCGGCATTGCGCTCATGCAGCGCGGCATCGAAGACGCGAAGCAGATAGATTATTCCTGCATCATTCTCGTTGGCGATGAGCCCTATTACGGCCGCGTCGGCTTCGCGAAGATCGCGGCTGGAAAAATCAGGTTTCCCGGTCCGGTCGACCGTGCGCGCATTCTCGGTCTCGCCTTGAAGCCGGGCAGCCTTGAAAATCTATCGGGCGATGTCTGCCGCGCACGCATCGATCAGCCGGTTTCCGCCGACGGTGCGCCGCTGTCGGCCGCGCGCTAGCGCCCTTCGACCCGCCAGGCGAGCAGCAAGGTTCCGATCACCAGCACGAAGGCGAGCCACGGTGGCAACAGCGCAATCTGCTCGACGCTGGTGACGCGATAGGCGCCGTTCCGGCGCAAGCCGATCCAGCGATCTCCTGACGCGTTGCTGCCCGCCTCCACGCGGCGAATGTCCGGCACACCGCCATCGACAAGCCAGTGGACCGATCCGCCGGTTGCCTCCGTGGGATCCTTGAGCACGGCATCGGTCGCGCGCATGTCTGCGACTTCCTTCGGATTGAGCGGGCCGGCCGCGGTCACCGCATTCAGTGTCCCATCTGTCAGGCGATAGAGGCCGAGTTCTTCGGCCTCTGCGGTCGCGCGCCACAATCCGGGTTCAACCTTGCTCAATGTGATGGTTGCCTTCTTGCCGCCAGGATAAGTGAGCTGAACCGGCTTCGGCTGATCGGCCATGGTGTGGCGCTCGATGGCGATCTGTCCGTTGATGATGGTCGCCGAAAGCCGCTCCTCCTCGAGCTCCGGCTCCTTCATCAGCCAGTGGGCGAGGCGGCGCAGCAGTTCGGCTTGCGGTCCGCCGCCTTCGAAGCCGCGGGCCCACAGCCACTCCTGATCGGAGAGGAAAACCGCCACTCGCCCTTGCCCGACACGATCCAGCACCAGCAGCGGGCGGTTGTCCGGCCCCGACATCAGTGTCTCGCCGCCGACCTTGCTCGCGCCGATCAGCCGGAACCAGCGTCCCCAGGTTGGCGCTTTGTTGTCCGTGTTGGCGCCCGGCAGATCGCGTGTCACAGGGTGGGCAAGCCCTTGTGGCGTGACGAGCGGCTTGAATCCTTGCGTGATGACATCTCCCGTCGGCTGCGCCGGCAGCACCGAAGCCAGCGGCGTGCGGTAGATGCTGAGCGGGTCGGCGTACTCGGGGCCGGACGCGACCAGCAGCGCCCCGCCATTCTCCACGTAGCGTGCGATGTTCTCGAAATAGGCGAGCGGCACCAGCGCCATGCCGCCGCCGGTACTGCAGCGGTCGAAGATCACCAGATCGAACTGGTTGAGCTTGTCGACGAACAGCTCATGCGTCGGGAATGCAATCAGGGAGAGTTCGCTGACCGGAGTGTTGTCCTGCTTGGCAAGCGAGCGAAGAATCGTGAAATGGACGAGATCGACCGACGGATCGGCCTTCAGCAGATTGCGCCACACCCGCTCGCCGGCGTGCGGTTCGCCGGACACCAGTAGCACGCGCAGACGGTCGCGAACGCCGGTGACCGGGACGACCGCGTGATTGTTCTCGAGCGTCAGCTCGGATGCGCCGGGTTTGGCGTCGAGTTCGATGACGTTCTCGCCGGCATGGGTGACCGGAACCTTGATCGTGTAAGGACGGCCGGTTGGCACCATGCGCGCGGCATGTTGTACACCGTCGATGGTGAGGCCGAGCAGCGCATCGCCGGTTGGATTTCCACCGAAATCATCAAGGCGCAAGGTGATCTCGGCATCCTGCCCGACAATGGCAAAGCGCGACGCGCTTACGATGGTCAGTTTGCGGTCGCGCTCATCATGCTGGCCAACGATGAGCGCATGGATCGGTGCGTTCAAAGCAGGCTTGTCGCTTGCCGGCACATCGTGGGCCTGGCCATCCGTGACGACGATCGCTCCTGCGATGCGGTCACGCGGCGCGGAGGCGAGGGAAGATTGAATCGCCGTGAAGATCTGCGTGCCGCTGTCGTCCCCCGGACGCGTCGTAACTTCGGCGCGGCGAATCTCGAGCGATTTGTCGGCCGCGAGCTTGTCGCGGATCTGTTGGGCCGCGGCATCGGCCTGCGCCCGTCGACCGCGCACGTCCATGCTGGCAGAGTGATCGACGATCAGCGCCACCACATCGGGCAGGCCCTCGCGCGCCTCATGCACGATCAGGGGATTGGCGATCGCGAGCAACACGATCGCCAGCGCGAGCCCGCGGGCCCAGGCTCCCGGCGCCCGCAATACGGATGAAAAGAGCGTCAGGGCGATCGCCAGCCCGATCAGGACCCACAACAGGGTGGGCGAGACATGCGGCGCGAAATCGAGCGCGTAGTGCATGTCAGGGCCGCCCCATCCGCTGGAGCAGGGCAGGCGCATGAACCTGATCGGTCTTGTAGTTGCCGGTCAGTGCATACATCACGACGTTGATGCCGAAGCGCACGGCCATTTCGCGCTGCTGATCACCGCCCGACACATCGGCAATCGGCTGCCCACTGGCATCCACAGCCCAGGCCGACGCCCAATCGTTGCTGCCGATGATGACAGGCGAAACGCCGTCGCCTCCGCGCGCGGGGCCAGAGCCGGGTTCGGCCGGGGGCAAAGCTTCCACCCAGACCTTTCCGCCGTCCCAGCGGCCGGGAAAGTCCTGCAGCAGATAGAACGATTTCGTCAGCACGTGATCGGATGGCACGGGTTGGAGCGGCGGCAGGTCGAGCTTGCCGATCAGGCGGCGCAAGGTTTGCTGGCCCGGCGAATCGGGCCCGGGCGATTGCTCGCGCGTGTCGAACAGGATCGTGCCGCCGTTGCGCATGTAATCTGCGACCTTCGACAGCGCCTGCGGCGAGAGATCGTGCTCGCGCGGGTCCATCGGCCAATAGAGCAGCGGAAAGAAGGAAAGATCGTCCTTGTCAAGATTGACGCCGACCGGCTCCTTCGGGTCGTAGGATGTGCGCACCTTGAGATACAGCCCGAGACCGGTGAGACCGGCGCGGCTCATGTCGTCGACGTCCGGAACTCCGGTGACGACATAGGCCAATCGCGTGTCGAGCGCCGCGTTCATGTCGAACGCATCGTCGGCAAGCGCGCGATGATCTGGTGCTGCAAACGCAAGCAGCAGTGCTCCCGTGCCGAATGCCAGCCAGCGCCGTGCGTTGGCGAGATAACCACGCAGCCAAAGCGAGATCAGCACGTCGGCAAGCAGAATGAACATTGCGAGTGCCAGCAGCGGAGCCTCGAGCGGAATGGATGTCGCGCCGGCATAGGTGCGCGTCGGGACACCAAGGTCGCCGAATGGCGTCAGCACCGTATCGCTGGCCACAGCATTGATTGCCAACTCACTGCCTTCGGCGCCGTAGAAGCCGGGCGGGTGCTGAGGAGAAGGCTTCACCTTGGCGAGTTGTGTCCCGTGGATGGGAAGCGCTTCGGCCGGCGGCTTTTCGAGGCGTCCGAATCCATCCAGCGTGCGCACGGGCGGAAACACCGCCACAGCGCTTGCGCCCAACTCGCTCGGCCGCGCCCCGCTCGAAAGTTCGAGCATCCGCCGAAGCATATCCACGTAGAGTCCTGAGAGCGGCAGTGACGACCAGGACGGTCCGGCCGTGACGTGCACCAGCACAATCCAACCCTTGCCGCGTTGCGCCGCCGTGACGAGCGGCGTTCCGTCGGCAAGCCGGGCCCAGGTGTGTTCGCCGAGTTCGACGGACGGCTCAGCGAGAACCTGACGCGAGATCGTAACGTCCTTGGGAACATTCAATCCGCGGAAGGGGCTCGCATCGGGGAAGGGTGCCAGACGCTGCGGCTCCGCCCAGGCCAGCGCGCCGCCGAGATAGCGTCCGCCGGTGCGCAGCTTCACCGGGACGAGATCGTCGACACCTTCGGTCATGCGCCCGCCGGCAAAGCGCACGAGCACGCCGCCATCGTTCACGAATTTCGCAACGCGATCGTGATCGGCACCGGCAATGCGGCCGATATCTGCAAGAACCAGCACCGAGATATTCTGGGACAACGCGTCTTCGATCGTGCCTTTATGCAATTCGGCATAGGGCGAAAGCGCGCGTTCGAGATAATAGAGATCCGACAGCAGCGGCTGTTCGTTCTCCGCATTGCTTGCGGAAACCAGTCCGACCGAATGCCGCTTGGCGCCGGCATCGAGTAGACGCACGGCCCCCGCGGAGTCCTCGTTGGCGATGGCAATGCGCTGCGTCTCGTTGCGCACCTCAAGCGGCAGTGCGAGGCGCGTCGAGGTACTGTCCTTGCCCCGCTGCAAGCGGAATGGCGCGGACGACAGCGTTTCGCCTCGGTCGCCGATGGCCAGCACATCACCCGATCGTTCGCCGCTCACATCGGCGCGAATAACGGTGACACCGAAGCCGTTCGCTTGATTGGATTCAGGTTTCAGTGCAAGCGGCGATTTTCCGATCGCGTCATTGAAAACCGTGAGCCGGCCGATCTTCGACAGGGCGGCTGCAATCCTGTCCGCGTCGCCGCCGTAGTCGAGGCCGTCGCTCAGCCAGAGAATCTCCGGTGTCGAGGCAAAGTGCGCCTTGGCGAGGGCAGCAGCAGCACGCGTCCGGTCCGGAAGCCAGGGTTCCGGAGCGAGGTCGCGTTGCGCGCGTCCGGCGGACGCAGAATCGAGCAGGCTTACAGTTGGGGATGTCGCAGACGCGGTCGGTACGATGGCGACCGGCCGTCCCGCGCGTGCGGCAGCGGAAAGCGCATCCGAGATGGCCGCGTCGCGGTCCGCCCAGGCATGCGCAGCCGTCCAGCCATTGTCGACGAACAGCACAAGCGGACCGGAACCGGCAGCCTTCGGTGCTTCGCCGATGGTTGGCTCGGCCAGCGCAACGATGATGATGGCCGCGGCGATCATGCGCAGCAGCAGAAGCCACCACGGCGTCCGCGCCGGCGTTTGCTCGCTGGCCGTCAGTCCGCGCAACAGACGCAATGGCGGAAACGCGACGCGGCGCGGCGCCGGCGGTGTCACGCGCAAGAGCCACCAGATCGCGGGAAGCACGGCCAACCCTGCGAGAATGTAAGGGGCGGCGAAGCTCCAACCTGCAAATGACACCATCGCGCTGCCCTAGATGTTCTGCCGCTCGCCGCCGATATCGGCGTAGAGCGCAACCAGCGCCAGTTCCGGCCGCTTGTCGGTGCGGTGCCCGAGGTAGCTCCAGCCCAAGCGGCGCGTGAGGGCTTGCAATGCGTCGCGATGCGCGTTGAAGCGCGCGCGATAGGAGCCTTGCACATTTTCGGCGCGACCGAACACCTCGGCCTCGAATCCGGCCATAGCCTCGAAGCGCGTGCGGCCTTCGAACGGAAAGTCCTCTTCTGCCGGATCAACGATATGGACAAGGTGGCCCGTGAGTCCCGCATCCGAAAGCTTGCGCATCGCCGCTTCCGTTTCGCCGATCGGCGACAGGAAGTCGCTGAGCCAGACGAGTTGCGAGTTGCGCGTCACCGGTGCATCCGGGGGCAGAGCGGACTTGCCAGGCGGGAGATCCGTGAGTTCGTGGGCGATACGGCGCAGGGTGGCCTTGCCGGTTGCCGGCCCACGGCCATCGCCCATCAATCCGATGCGCTCGCCGCCGCGCACGAGAAGCGATCCCAGGGCAAGCCCGAGCACAGTGGCCCGATCGGCCTTCGTGACTTCCGAATATTGAGATTTGAATTGCATGGTCGGCGAACCATCGCGCCAGAACCATACGGCTTCGGCCGCTTCCCACTCGCGCTCGCGCACATACAGATGCTGCGACTTGGCTGACTGCCGCCAGTCGATCGCGCCGGACGGATCCTCCGGTGCGTAGCGGCGGAATTGCCAGAAGCTTTCGCCCATGCCGGCCTTGCGGCGGCCATGCACGCCGAGGCTCACCGCTGATGCAAGGCGTTCGGCGGCAACCAGCAGCGGTGGCAGAGCGGCCGCGAGCTGCTCGGCCTGTTCCTCGAGGGGATGATTCGTGCCGCCGCGGCGAAGATCCAAGGCTTGCGATCCAATCAGGCGAGAGTGCGGCAGAGGCGGTCGATCACATCGCCGAGCGTGGCGCCTTCCGCGCGCGCCGTGAAATTCAGCGCCATGCGATGACGAAGGACGGGATGGGCGAGCGCAATCACGTCATCGACGCTCGGCGCAAAGCGTCCTTCGATCAGCGCCTTGGCGCGCACGGCCAACATGAAGGCCTGGCTGGCGCGTGGGCCCGGTCCCCACGAGATCAGTTCGCGCAAGGCCGGATCGCCCGATTCATCGGGACGCGCCGCGCGCACAATGCGCAGGATCGCGTCGACAACCTTTTCGCCGACCGGAAGGCGTCGCACGAGTTGCTGGGCTTCCATCAGCTTCGCCGGTGTGCAGATCGGTTGGGCAGGCTTCTCGTCTCCGAACGTGGTCGCGATCAGCATTTGACGCTCGGCATCCTCGTCGGGGTAGTCCACATCGATCTGCAGCAGGAAACGGTCCAGCTGCGCCTCGGGAAGCGGATAGGTGCCTTCGTGCTCAAGCGGATTTTGCGTCGCAAGGACGTGGAACGGCTGCGGCAGGTCGTAACGCTGCCCGGCAATGGTGACGTAACGCTCCTGCATCGCCTGCAACAGCGCCGACTGCGTGCGCGGGCTGGCGCGGTTGATTTCGTCCGCCATCAGCAGTTGCGCGAACACCGGGCCCTTGATGAAGCGGAAGGAGCGGCGGCCCGAATCGCCTTCCTCCAGCACTTCCGATCCCACGATATCGGCCGGCATCAGGTCCGGCGTGAACTGGATACGCTTCCAGTCGAGCCCGAGCACGATGCCGAGCGTCTCCACAAGCCGCGTCTTCGCCAGGCCGGGAACGCCGATCAGCAGGCCATGGCCACCGGCCAGAATGGTGATGAGCGCCTGATCGATGACATCGTTCTGGCCGAGGATGACATGGCCGATGGCCTCGCGGACCTGCCGGAACGTCTCCACGATCTTTCGCGCATGGGCGACGGCTTCGCTTTCGGCGGGGCTGGCGACGGTTTCGGCTTCGCTCATGAAGAGGTCCAGTAAGTCTTGATCGGCCTTGGTATCTGCCAAGGCTGGGGCTAAGCAGCTAGATGCACCCTGGGGCCGTTCCGCGCAACCGCAGCATGGCAGAAGGGTTGCCGGTCGGTCGCAAAATGCCGTGAGGGCTGGTTAACATGCCGGACATTCCTGTCGGACTGGCAAGCCTTCAACGGGAACTGGCGGCGGGCCGCCGCCTACCGCCCGTGGAGCGTTGGCAACCCTCGTATTGCGGCGACATCGACATCCGCATTGCCCGCGACGGCACCTGGTTTCATCAGGACACGCCGATGACGCGGCGCGAACTGGTACGGCTCTTCTCCACGATCCTGCGAAAAGAGGGAGCGGATTACTTCCTCGTCACGCCGGGCGAGAAGATGCGCATCCGGGTGGACGATGTGCCGTTCCTCGCGGTGCTGCTCGACGTGGAAGGCCGTGGGCGGGATCAGTGCCTCACCTTTACGACCAATGTCGGAGATGAAGTGATTGCGGGTCTACACAACGAATTGCGTGTGGAGCTCGACAACGCGACCAATGAGCCCGCACCTTATCTTCACGTTCGCGCCAGGTTGGAGGCGCGCGTCAGCCGCAATGTCTACTATCAGCTGGCGGACCTCGCGGTGCCGAGCGACGATGCATCACAGGTGCTCGGTGTCTGGAGTAGCGGCATGTTCTTCGCGCTGGGGCCGGCGGCGTGACCCTTCCGCAGGATTTGGCACGTGCACTAGCGCGCGGCGATCCAAGCTCGCTGCGCCGGCATTTGTTGTCTGATCCGCCGGAATTGTCGCAATTGGCCCCGCGCGGTGATCGCGATCTCAATCCGTCGATGGAGAAGCCACCGAAGCTGACGCCCGCTGCGGTGCTGCTTCCCATTGTGGCGCGCGACGAGCCGACGGTGCTGTTCACCCGCCGCACCGAACATCTCGCGCGGCATGCCGGACAGGTGAGCTTCCCCGGAGGCCGCGTGGATCCGGACGATCTGTCGCCCGTCGAGACGGCATTGCGCGAGACGCATGAAGAAACGGGAATCGCCGCCGGCTTCGTGACCGTCGCCGGGTTTCTCGATCCCTACGCGACCGGCACGGGGTTTGCCATCTTGCCGGTCGTGGGCCTGCTGACCCAAGGCTTCGCGTTGATGCCGGACCCCAACGAAGTGTCGGACATCTTCGAAGTGCCACTTGCCTTCCTGCTCGATCCGCAAAACCGCCGCCGCGAGCGCATGGAATGGAAAGGCCGGATGCGCGAGTTCTACGCCTATACCTACGGCGATCACACCATCTGGGGCGCGACCGCCGGGATTCTGTCGAATTTTGCCGATAGACTGACCGGCAGATGATTCGCGTTCTGCTCATCCGCGCGCTTCTCTTTGCGGTGCCGTTTGCGATCTACGGCGCCTATCTCCTGCTTGCCCGCGCCCGCTCGATCGTGCCGCCACCGGACACGCCGTGGACCTGGCTGTTCGTCGCTGGCTTGTCGCTGGTGGTGGCGAGCTTCGTCTATGTCGGGCTGACGGAGGGCGAGAGCACGCAAGGTCGTTACGTTGCGCCGCATGTCGTCAACGGCAAGGTCGTGCCGGGGCATGTCGAAAAGGGATCGCCGTGAAGAGGCTCGATCCGTCGCGCGAGACCTGGATGACCGCGCCGGAAACGCGCGCCGTGATGGATGCGTTGGTGGGCGATGGCGGCGACGCGCGCTTTGTCGGCGGCGTCGTGCGAAATGCGCTGCTGCATCAACTAGTCAGCGACATCGACATTGCAACGCCGCTTGTTCCGAATGAGGTGGCGAAGCGCCTGCAAGCGGCGGGACTTGGTGCCGTGCCAACGGGAATCGAACACGGGACGATTACCGCGATTGCCAACAGCAAGCCGTTCGAGATCACGACCCTGCGCCGCGATGTGTCGACGGACGGGCGGCGCGCAACGGTCGCTTTTACCACCGACTGGAAGGAAGACGCGGCGCGGCGGGACTTCACGATGAATGCGCTCTACGCGTCCCGATCGGGCGAAGTGTTCGACTACTTCGGCGGCATTGCCGACCTCGAATCAGGGCGTGTGCGGTTTGTTGGCGATCCGATCACCCGCATCCGCGAGGATTACCTCCGCATCCTGCGCCTGTTCCGCTTTTACGCGTGGTACGGCAAGGGCGAACTCGATGCCGATGCGTTGCGAGCCGCTGCCGCAGAAAAAGCGGGACTTGCAAAGCTGTCCGGCGAACGCGTCCAGAAGGAGATGTTGCGCCTGCTCGCCGCCGAAGATCCCGTTCCGGTTCTGCGCGTGATGGGGGCGACCGGGATTCTGACGGAGATCATCCCTGCCAGCGCAAATTTGCAACGGTTCGCGCGGCTGGTTGCCGTCGATCAGGGCAATTTCTTCGACGCCGATCCGCTGCTCAGGCTGGCAGCATTGCTGCCGGATGATATCTCTCTCGTCGAAACACTTTCCGAGCGTTGGAAACTCGCCAATGCCGATCGCGACCGGCTCATCGATGTTGCGACGGCAAGGGAGAAGATCGTCTCGTACCTTTCGATGAAGGAAGTGCGAAAGCTGCTCTACATGCTCGGCCAGCAGCGATTCCGGGATCGCGTCCGCCTGCGCTGGGCAGAGGATTCGAAAGAGTCCAATTCCATTCAGTGGCGCGCACTCGTGGCGATGGCCGATGCCTGGCAGCGGCCGAAATTCCCGCTCACCGGCCGCGATGTGATGAACGCCGGCGTAGCCGAAGGTCCTCTTGTCGGGCGCATCCTTTCCGAAGTTGAAGAATGGTGGATCGATTCCGATTTCACGGAGGATGAATTTTCGCTGGCCGAGCGTTTGAAGGCTGTGGTCCAGGCCATTGCGTATTGACGATGCGGTTCGAGCTGATCGACTCCTTGTCGCTTCCGGGAAATCCCGACAAGCCGAACGACGATGCATTTGGCTTCGCGGACAGCGTCGCCGTGGTGCTGGATGGTGCGACGGGTTTGGGCGAACCACTCATGCCAGGCAAGAGCGATGCGGCGTGGCTGGCGCGCTTCGGCGCCAACCGTCTTCTCGCGCACGCGAAGGAAGGCAACCCGCCGCGCGAGGCGGTTCGCCACGCCCTGGAAGATGCGCAAAAATCCTTCGATGCCCTGCGCCGGCGCGAGCCTGCGGAACGCTACGAACTGCCGTTTGCATCCCTGATGTTCGCATCCGTCACTGGCTCAGGTTTTGAAGCGTTGTGGTTTGGCGATTGCGCGGCACTCGTCCGGCGCCCTGACGGCAGCGTCGATCTGATCGGCGAGGCCATCGCCAAGCGGGAACTCGAAGCGGCGCGCGTCGCCCAGCTGGCGGCGAAGCATGGATTGTCGCCGGCGGCCGGAACAAACCGTCCGGAGTATCTCGCCGCGCTCCGGCGCGCGCGCAATTTCGTCAACACCGAGAAGGGCGGCTGGCTGTTCGGTCCCGATCCGCGCGCGGCCGACCATGTTGCCGGCAGGCAGGTCGACGTGCCGGCGGGCTCGCTGGTTCTGCTGATGACGGATGGATTTCTGGCGCTGGTCAGCGACTATCGCCGCTACACGGCGGCGAAACTGATCGAAGCCGCAAACACCGTCGGTCTCAAGACTCTCGGCGAAGAATTGCGCGCCATCGAAACCGATGACCGGGAAGGCAAGGCATTTCCCCGATTCAAGACAAGCGACGATGCCACAGCATTGTTGTTGCGACTGGCCTGAAACTGCGTCTCGTAGATTTCCATGCCGCCGATCCAGATCATCCGCACGGCGACATACATCACGATGATCAATCCCGCGTAGCTGATCCATGGGTGGCGGTTCAGCAGGTTGGCGATCATCGCTGCGGCAAATCCCATCAGCGCGATGGACAGAATGAGTCCGATGGTGAGCACCCAAACGTGCTCCATCGCAGCACCGGCAACCGCCAGCACATTGTCGAGCGACATGGAGAGGTCCGCCACCGCCGCCTGTGCAATGGCCTTGCGCATGCTGAATCCGGCATCGCCGCCGGCTCCATCGCCAGCCTGCGAACCGGAGATAGCCCGCAGGCTTTCCTCGTCGTCTCCCAACGATTTGCGGATTTCGCGATAGAGCCGCCACGACACCCAGAGAAGGAGCAAGCCTCCGGCGAGCATCAGCCCGATCACTTCGAGCAAGGTTGCCGTGACCATGGCGAGGCAGACGCGCGCGATCACGGCCAGCACCAGCGCCCAGAAGATCACCTTGCGCCGATGTGTCTTCGGAACACGAGAAGCCACCATTCCGATGACCAGCGCATTGTCGCCGGCAAGGACGATGTCGATCAGGACGACTTGCAGAAGCGCCGCCAGCGCCGAGGTGACGCTATGCACGGCGGCCCCCGCTCGGCCGGACGCCTATCACGGCCAGCGCGCGATCGGCGGCAGGCTCATCAGGATCGCTTCCACATTTCCCCCCGTCTTCAGGCCGAATTGCGTGCCCCGGTCGTACAACAGATTGAACTCCGCATAGCGTCCGCGCCGGACGAGCTGGTGCTCGCGGTCGGCCTCGGTCCAAGGCTGGCCCATCCTTTTCCTGATTATCTGGGGATAGACGTCGAGGAATGCCAGACCCACATCGCGGGTGAAGGCGAAATCGCCGGTCCAATCGCCCGACTCCAGGTAGTCGAAGAAGATACCGCCGGCGCCGCGTGGTTCGTTGCGGTGCGGCAGGAAGAAGTACTCGTCGCACCATGTCTTGAACCTGGGGTAGTAGCCGGAATCATGCGCATCACAAGCCGCCTTCAGGGCGGCATGGAATTGGGCTGCATCCTCGTCGTTCGGAAACATCGGCGTGAGGTCGGCGCCGCCGCCGAACCAGCTCTTCGTGGTCACGATATGGCGGGTGTTCATATGGACGGCAGGGACATGCGGGTTTTGCATGTGCGCAACGAGCGAGATGCCGCTGGCCCAGAAGCTGGTGTCCTCTGAAGCACCGGGAATCTGTTTGGCGAATTCGGGACTGAATCGTCCGTAGACGGTCGAGACGTTCACCCCCACCTTCTCGAACACGCGGCCACGCATGATGCTCATCACGCCGCCGCCGGCATCCGATCCGTCCTCGCCGGGGCGCGACCAGGCCTTGCGCTCGAATCGGCCTGGGGACTGATGGCTCAATTGTACGCCGGAATAGTCGGCTTCGAGCCGCTCGAAGGCGGCACAGATGCGGTTGCGCAGGTCCTCGAACCATGCGCGCGCCGATTCCTTCTGTTTGTCCGCGCCGTCCAAGGCCGGTCCATCTCCAACAGCTGGAACACTCTCTAGCGGCGAGGCGAAGATGGGAACAGCCCGGTCCCCCTTTAGTCGCAGGGCTCTCACCGGCTTGTGTTTCGCCAAGATTTCTGCGGCATCGTGCCGCGACGACCCCCTATGCCCAAGCCACTATTTTCCCCCCGCAAATCGAGCCGCGCAGGATTTCCGGGGGTTGCGCGGTGTGGTCTCCTCCTTCCCGGAGCGCCTGATTCACAAGGGTGATATCCGTGGCAACCACGACAGCGGCCGAGCCCACGCGCCGTGACTTCATTTACCT
>DATIYG010000235.1:0-7842 GCA_035517755.1 Rhizomicrobium sp.
CCGCAAAACGCTGAAGGTGCTTACCAAGGGCACGGAAAGCTCGCTTTCGGGCTACGACGTGGTGGAGTCGCCCTATGCGACGCAGGTCGCCAAGGAATCGGCGCAAACACACACGGCCGCGGATATCTCGCAGCATCTGCGCCTGCGCCTGGCGGTTTATTTCTCCGGCGCGATCAGCGGCGCGAAATGATTGTCAAATCCTCGGAGGCCGACCGGTTCATCGGCCGCCCGCCGAAGGACCTGGTGGCGGCGCTGTTCTTCGGCCCCGATCAGGGCATGGTGCGCGAGCGCGCCGAAGCCTTGGCGAAGACCATCGTGCCAGACCTTTCCGATGCTTTCCGTGTGGTGGAGTTGAGCGAGCAGGCGCTGAACGCCGATGGCGCACGGCTGGCGGATGAAGCGGCCGCTATTTCCATGCTGGGCGGGCGGCGCGTGGTGCGGGTGCGCGGCGCTGGCAACGGATTGGCGAAGCTGTTCGAGGATTTCCTCGAAGACCCCAAGGGCGACGCGCTGGTCGTGGTGGAAGCCGGCGATCTCAACAAGGCGTCGGCTTTGCGCAAGGTGTTCGAGGAATACGACAACGCCGCCGCCGTGCAGTGCTATGCGGACAGCGCGCGGGATCTGTCAGACGTAGTGCGCAGCGCGCTGAAGGCGGAAGGCCTCACGATCGAGGCGGAAGCACTGGACGATGCGGTGTCGCGGCTGGGCGCCGATCGCGGCGTCACGCGGCGGGAGATCGAGAAGCTTGCGCTCTATGCCCACGGCAAGGGCCGCGTGGAACTGGCCGATGTGCGCGCCATGATCGGCGATGAAAGCGAAGCGCGAACGGAAGAAGCCTGCGATGCCGCCGGCGAAGGCGATCTCAAGCGGCTCGATCTGGCGCTAGAGCGGCTTTGGGCCGATGACGCCTCACCCGCCATGCTCATCCGCAACGGCTTGTCGCATTTCCAGCGCGTGCTGCAGGTGAAGCTGGCGCACGAGAAGGGCGAGCCGGTCGACAGCGCCATGCGCCGCGGCTGGCCGCAGATTCATTTTTCGCGAACCGCCTCGTTCAAGGCGCAGGTGCAGCGCTGGAGCGAGGACAAGCTGCTCGATGCCTGCGACCTGCTGCTGGAAACCGAGGAGCAGACGCGCACCACCGGAATCCCGCCGCAAGCCGTCACCGGCCGCTGCTTCTTCACCATCGCCGCGATGGCGCGGGCGCGTTGATGCTCACCGCCCGCGTCATTCCCTGTCTCGATGTGAAGGATGGCCGCGTCGTCAAGGGCGTGAACTTTGTCAGCCTTCGCGATGCCGGCGATCCGGTCGAGCAGGCGATGGTCTACGACAAAGCCGGTGCCGACGAGCTCTGCTTCCTCGACATCACGGCAAGCCACCAGAAGCGCGGCATCCTGCTCGACGTCGTTCGCCGCACGGCGGAAGTCTGCTTCATGCCGCTGACGGTCGGCGGCGGCGTGCGCACGCTCGACGACATCCGCGCACTTCTGCTGGCCGGTGCCGACAAGGTCTCGATCAACACCGAAGCCGTGCGCAATCCGGAATTCGTGCGCGAGGCATCGCGCAAGTTCGGCAGCCAATGCATCGTGGTGGCGATCGACGCCAAGCAAACCTCACCCGGCAAGTTCGAAATCTTCACCCACGGTGGCCGCAATGCCACCGGGCTCGACGCCATCGAACATGCGCGCCGAATGGTCGAATACGGTGCCGGCGAGATCCTGCTCACTTCGATGGATCGCGACGGCACCAGGCAGGGTTACGACCTCGCGCTGACGCGTGCCGTGGCCGATGCGGTTCCCGTGCCGGTGATTGCCAGCGGCGGGGTCGGGACCCTGCAACATCTTGTGGATGGAATTCGGCAAGGCCACGCGTCCGCCGTGCTGGCTGCGTCGATATTTCACTTTGGCGACAGCACCATCGCTGAGGCTAAGGCCTTGCTGGCAAAGGCAGGAGTTCCCGTTCGCCCTTTGGCCCAATCGAATTGAGGGGAGCCAGCGCCTGTGGAAAACTGTTTCCATACGATCACGATCGGATAGGCGCTGGCGCAACGCCACGCACAAGGCGGTATGGGTCAGCAGTTTGAATTGAAATTTCTCGATGCCTTGGAAGGCACGCTCTATGCGCGCGTGCCCGGCATGCATGGCTTGCCGGCGATCATCGAAGCGCAAGCCATTCCACAGAAGAGCGGTCAGCCCAAGCCGGTGAAATCCCAGCCGGCGTTGCTGCCGGACGATGCGACGGCGGAAGACGCGTTCCGCTTCACGCTCACGCAATGCAAATGGCATGTCGTGTCGAACATTCCGTCGGTGGTCGAAGGCCGCCAGCCGGAAGGTCTGCATCAGCTGCGCGTCGGATTGCGCCGGATGCGCGTGGCGTTCACGGCCTTCGGCGGCGAATTCCGTACGCCGATCATGGAATCGCTGCGGCTGAAGGCGAAACAGATCGCCGAGCAATTATCGGAAGCGCGCGATCTTGACGTGTTTCTCGAAAGTCTGTTCGAACCGGCCGCCCAGGCCAATGGCGCGAAGGAGGCGTTCCAGGTCTTGCGCGAGCGTGCCATCGCGGCACGCGGACGGGCCTGGGAGAACGCGGTCATTCGCGTAATCTCGCCCGGCTTCTCGAGTTTCATCCGCGAACTGAGCGAAGCGCTCGATGCGCGCATATGGTCGAGCGCCAACCGGACACGCGCCCACGCCGCAAAGGGCGTGATGGCATTCGAAGCGCCGGTGGAAGCCGTGGCGCAACGCATGCTCGACTATCGCCTCGATCACGCGAAGAAACGCGCGCGCCATCTCGACAGGTTGTCGGACGAAAAACGCCATCGCCTGCGCATCGCGCTCAAGAAGATGCGCTACACGTCGGATTTCTTCGCCCCGCTCTATTCGAAGAAGCGCACGAAGAAGTTCATGGGCCGTCTGAGCGAGATGCAGGATGTGTTGGGCGCGCTGAACGACGTGGCCACGGCAAAGGCCATTCTGGAAAAGCTGGTGGCGGAAGGCGATGGCGGGCCGCTCGCCACGCGGGAGGATCTCTCGTTTGCCGCTGGCATCGTCTATGGCTGGCAGCTCGACCGGGCCAACCGCATCTGGGACGACGCCAAGGCCTGCTGGAAGGAATTTGCCGATTCCCGGCCTTTCTGGCACCACTAGGTCTCTATCCTTTTGAATGCAGAGCGTTTTCCATTGGGCTATAACGCGCCCCGGCAACCCCCCTTGCCCCCGAGTTTCGAATGCCAATAGACGAAGCGACGCGCCTCCAACGCCGCAAGGAGCGATGGGCGCAGAAAAGGGCTCAACGAGAACTGGAGTCCGGCGGCCAGGTTACGCCGGCCGCCGAGGAGGTGGGGACGCCGGCGGCGGAATCCGAGCCCGCACCGGAACCGCAGGCCAGCCCGCCCGTTGCAGTGGAAGTATCTTCGCCTCCAATCGTGGAAGCGACGTCATTTGCGCCGGCAAACGATTTGCGCAGTACCCAACAAAAGCCCGCAGCCTTCGCAGAAGTGCTGAGAACACCGCCGGAGATGTCTCCCTTATCCGATCAACACGCAGAGCCCGACCACCCATCGTCAGGCGAAGATTTCGCCCCCGTTCCGCCGTCACGCGCGCCTCTCCCGTCGGCACCTATTCGCCCTGAACGCGAGGGCTGGACGAAAGAGCCGATCTTGATGGCGCTCCTTCTGATCGGGCTGCTTGTCCTGCTCGGCAACACGTTCTTCCTGATCCGGATGAACGGTGTGGCCGACCGCGTCAACGCGATGACCAAGAACCTGCCGGCTGCGGTATCAGCGGTGGCAGATCGGCCCTGGGTGGCCATCGAAACGGTCAACACGGTCGATTTCACCAACGGCGGCAGTCCCGTTACGACGCTCTACTTCATCAACAGCGGGCGCACGCCGGCGCGTGATTTCCGCTCCGTCACGATCGGCAGCCTGCGCGCGGCGAAGCTGCCGCCGCCCGCCGTCCCGTCAAAGCCGGGGCCCCTAACCACGACGGGCGTGCTGCTTCCCAATCTGCTCGGCAAGCTCGTGTTCTTCGAGAAGACACGTCCCTTGACAGCAGAAGAGGCGGCGAATGTCAGGAACGGGCAGTACGTCCTGTGGCTGGCCGGCCGTCTCGATTATCGCGATGGGCAGGGCAATCAGCACACGACGACCTTCCGGTATCGCTACAATCCGGCCTTGGGAGGCTTTAACGCAACGCCGGACGGCAATTCCGTGAACTAACGGCCGTAAACCTTACAAGACTTTCAGTTTTGCGAGCCTCGCACCGGCCTATTGTCGAAGGTGAAAATTTTGCGGCTGCGCGGTGCGAAGCGGGGATCGGCGAACGTGTCAGTGCTGGAGGAGCAACAGCCCCCGATCGCGGCGCCAGCCGAGACGATGTCGGCCAGGCAATGGGCCTACACCGTTCTCGAAGAAGGCCAGGTGGAGACCTGGCCGGGCCGCATCATCGAGACGTTCCTCATCTCGCTCATCATCGCCAATGTCGCTGCTGTGGCGCTGGAGACGATCCCGTCGGTCAATGCCCGGTTCCACACGCTGTTCGCAGTCTTCGAGCAGTTCTCACTCGTCGCCTATACGCTGGAATATGTGATCCGCGTCTGGGCGGCGCCGGAGGATCCGCGCATCGCCGCGAGAGGACCTGTGCGCGGCCGCATTATATACGTTCTGCGGCCGCTGATGATCATCGATTTCCTGGCCTTCGCGCCCAGCTATCTCGGCATCTTCTTCGGCATCGATCTGCGGGTCTTGCGAATCTTCCGGCTGTTCCGGCTCTTGAAGCTCGCGCGCTATTCGCAGGCCTTGCAGGCGTTGTTCGGCGTGTTCGCCGCCGAGCGGTCTTCGCTGTTCGCGTCGCTGATACTCCTTCTCGCCACCGTGTGCCTCGAAGGCGAGCTGATGCATATCGTGGAAGGCAGCGTCCAGCCGGACAAGCTCGGCACCATGCCGAACGCCATGTACTGGGCGATCGCCACGCTGTCGACCGTTGGCTATGGCGACATCACGCCGGTGACGCCGCTCGGCAAACTGATCGCCGGCGCGACGATGATCACGGGACTGGCTCTGTTTGCGCTGCCTGTCGGCATCATTGCCAATGGATTTGTGACGGGTTTGAGCCGGCGCCGCTTTGCCATCAACTGGAACATGCTGCGCCGACAGCCGCTGCTCGCAGGCTTCGACGTAGACTCTCTAACCAACGTGATGGAAGCGACGATGGCGGTGATGATGCGCGAGCATGCGCACGTGATTGTCGCAGGCAAGGACGCGACAGATTTCTATCTGGTGGTGTCCGGCGAGGCGCGCAGCGAAAGCGAAGGCGGCGAGCGCCATATCGGCCCGGGGGGCATGATCGGCGCAGAAGCGCTGCATCTCTCGGCCGAATATCACAGCACCGTCACGGCAACGACGGACATGCGGCTCATCGTGCTGCCGGGCGACGAGTTGCGCAGGCTGGCGCGCAAATATCCCGTGCTGGCGCAACGTATCGGCGCGTCGCTTGCGGACAGCCAGCCAAAACGAACAGGTCCCACAGCCGATCCCGTGGCGCGCGTAAGGGAACTCGAAGAAGAGAATGCGCGGCTCAGGCGCGCGCTGTCCGATCTGGCGCTGAAGAAGCTGGTGCCGGAGAGCGACCGCTAGCGGTCAATCTTCTGTTTCGAATTCCGAGCGGCCGGGGCCGGGATCGTCCAGCGGACGCGGCGGCATCACGAACTCGCCGCCGCCATGCTTGCGCTCCAGCCATTTGAGACGCGCGGACATGCGGTCCGCCCGCATGCGGTCGACGATCGTGCGATAGGACAAGGCAATCATGGCGCCGATGGTGGCGCCGACCAGCAGCGCGGCAACCGTGCCCACGCCAACGTCTGCGTGCGGCATCTGCCAGCCGGAGCGGCGGCGGATGTGCGGCGGACGGAACTGGGTGAGCGGCGGAAACGCCCCGCTCAAACGCAACTGCGATTCGCTCATGACCGGCATTCTAGCCTCTTGCACACAGCGTAACACTCAAGTCTCGCTGAAGGATGCTTAAGAACCGTCAAGCAAAGCCAGCATGGAATCCTGGTTGGGGCGATTTGCCACGCGGATTTGCGCGAATTTGAGCGGCTCCAGGGCGGAAGCGGCGGCGGGGCTGATGCAGATGGCCGTCAGCGTGTGGCAGGCCTGTGACAGGCCCGCCTGCTGCACGAGCCCGGCGAAGATCGTCGCGCCACGGGGCGAGAACAGCGTCACGGCATCGAGGTTGGCGGTAGCCAGCGCCGTCTTGGCGTCCGGCGTGAATTCCGCCGCCGGGATCGCCTCGTAAAGGACCTCCGTGCGTACGGTGAATCCGGCGCTTTCGAGGGAGGTCGCCAGCTCGCCCCTATGCTCGCGTCCGGCCGCATGGACGAGCGTGCCCTGGCGCGGATCGAGCCAGCGCGACACCGTTTCGGCGAGATCGGCCGCGTTGCCGTCGGCATCGCGCACATCGGTGAAGCCGGCCGCGCGTGCGGCCAGTGTCGTCTGCGGCCCGACCGCGAAGACCGGCAAATCGCGGTGCGCTGTTCGTTGTGCCAGCGCGCGAACGCCGTTCGCACTGGTTGCGAGAATGGCCTGCACGCCCTCGAGCGAAATCTCCGGACCATCGGTGAAGCGAACCTCCGTCAGCGGCGAGACGATTGCTTCATGTCCGCGCGCACGCAGGGCTGCGGCCGTGCGCTCCGCATCTTCGATGGGCCTTGTGACAAGAATGCGCATCAGCGCGCCAGCCAGCCGATGACGCGCGGTTTGAGATCGAGTCCCGCTTCGCGGCCCAAAGCTTCCGCCTCGCGCAAGGGATTGCCGCCGAGCTTCTGCTCGAACGAGGTGTCCCCAAAGCCGGTGCCGTCCGGTGCGATCACTTCGCCGCGGAAGCTCAGCACGCCATGGTCGAATATCGCATGGCCGCCGATGGGTGAGCGGCATGAGCCATCGAGCGCCGACTGGAAGGCACGCTCGCAGGCGAGCGCAATGGATGTCGGTCGATCATCGAGCGGACGCACAGCTTCGATCGTTGGCGCATCATCATCGCGCACCTCAATTCCCACCGCACCTTGCGACAGCGCCGGCAGCCATTCATCCAGCGACAGAATCGTCGTCGCACGATCCGCCAGCCCCAGCCGCTTCAATCCGGCGAGTGCGAGGATAATGGCGTCGTAGTCACCGTTCTCCAGTTTCCGCAGCCGGGTGTCGACATTGCCGCGCAAGGAGACGATCTCCACATCCGGCCGCGCGCGCAACACCTGCGCCTGGCGCCTGACCGAACTCGTGCCGACGCGCGCATCGTTCGGCAATTCCGACAGGGTTCGCGCCTTGTGCGAGATGAACACATCACGCGCATCCTCGCGCGGCAGGATGGCGGCAATCGTCAGTCCATGGGGCAGGTCGACCGGCACGTCCTTCATGGAATGCACGGCGAGGTCGATGCGACCCGCAAGCAGCGCCTCCTCCAGTTCCTTGGTGAAAAGGCCCTTGCCGCCGATATCGGCGAGCGGCCGGTCGGTGATGCGATCGCCGGTCGTCTTTAGCGGCACGATTTCCGTCGGCACACCGCGCGCGGCCAGGGCGTCGCGCACCATATTCGCCTGCACCAGCGCCAGCGCCGAGCCGCGCGTGCCGATCCGGAGCGGTGAACTGCTTTGCGACATTCCCGTATTCGCGCTAGAGGCGGGGCCGAACCTAACATGATCCGGACCTTGCGCGACTTCACCGTTCTGGGCCTCGAAACAAGCTGCGACGAAACCGCCGCGGCGGTCCTGCGCGGCCGCCCGCCCGGACCGGGGACCATCCTTTCCAATATCGTGCTCAGCCAGCTCGACGAGCATTCGCCTTAC